>RFGS01000040.1 GCA_003695905.1 Zetaproteobacteria bacterium
CTGCTCCTTTGATAAGTGGTGTTTGAGAAGGGCAATGCTGCTACCGCAGCTTGCTCCTTCAATCACTCATCAAAGTTGCACTTCAAACTTGAATCCGCGAGAGAAATTCTACTAATCCAATACAACTCTTTTTCCGGTAGATAATCTGCGATTGGTTCTAACATGGACACATATTTCTCCCTTTCTCATCAGGGATGATGCTTCGTTAAAACAGATGCTTTTGACGCCATTGCCATTGACATGTCTGTATCCAATCCAGAAGCAAGGCCAGCAACCGCTCAGCGATGGGCAAATGTGACCACCTCCTGCCTGGTCATCGTCCGCTGTTCGCCCGTTTCCATGTCCTTCACTGTGATCAAGTTCCGCTGCATCTCTTCTTCACCGATAACGGCCGTAAACCGGGCATGCTCGCGATCAGCCAACTTGAACTGGCGCTTGGCACCCCCGCCACCGCAGTGAACGACAACAAACCCCTGGGAACGAAGCCAATCCGCCTGTTCAAGCGACCAGACAAGCGTCTGTTCGCCCAAGGAGACGATCGCAAAATCAGGTCGAGGTGATTCTGGCGTCTCCAACAGCATGGCCAGACGCTCGACGCCGGCTGCAAAGCCAATGGCCGGCGTGGCCGGCCCCCCGAGCTCTTCGATGAGCCCGTCATATCGACCGCCGGCAAGTACCGTCCCCTGCGCGCCAAGACGGTCGGTCACGAATTCAAATGCGGTTCGATTGTAGTAGTCCAGACCCCGGACAATGCGGGGATTGACCTCATAGCCGATTCCCAAGGCATCCAGGCCTAGCTTCAATTGCTCAAAATGGCTTGCACATGCCGCGCACAGGTGCCCGGTGATCTCCGGGGCCTCACGCAATGTGCTCTGGCACCGTTCTTCCTTGCAATCCAGAACCCGCATCGGGTTCTTTTCCGTACGCTCATGGCAAGTCTCACACAGCCGGTCCGCAGCATTCCTGAGAAAATCGACAAGCACAGTACGATAGACCGGCCTGCACTGATCGCATCCAAGGGAGTTCAGCTCCAGGCGGAGATCAACGAGGCCCAACGCCTTGAGGAAGGACTCCGCCAAGGCGAGAACTTCCACATCTTCCACGGGTCCGGAAACACCAAACCATTCAAGCCCGATCTGCTGGAACTGGCGCAGCCTGCCTTTTTGCGGCCGTTCGCGACGGAACATGGGACCCATGTAATACCAACGCTGGGCGCCCGAACGAGTCAGCCCCGCCTGCAGATAAGCACGCACGGCACCAGCCGTGCCTTCAGGCCGCAGACAGATATGGTCACCGCCCTGATCAACAAACGCATACATCTCCTTGGAGACAATATCCGTGGCTGCACCGATCGAGCGCACGAACAGCTCAGTCGGCTCCAGCACGGGCAATCGCACCTCGGAAAAAGCATAACGCTCAAAAATGGTGCGAGCCGCCTGCTCGATGTGCTGCCAGCATCGCACCTGCTCGGGCAACCCATCGTGAATGCCGCGAATGCTCTGCAGTTTTTTGGCCATGTTTAGTTCTCCTGCAAACCGGGCGAAACCTGAAAGAAGACTTCCTGACCGCCGAGGGAAACTGCGGCCTCCAGATGCAACGCTAGATCAGAGCCGGCGCCAATGCACAGGGGCAAGCTATTCACGCTCCTCATCCTCCCGTTGCATGCTGGCCACACGTTGCTCCACCTCCTCCACAATGGCGTCGATCAGCTGATCCGCACGGATCTTACCAACCTTCTCACCGTCTCTGTATAACATATGCACGGGATAGCCACCGGTCACACCAAGATGCGCTTCCCTAGCCTCCCCCGGGCCATTGACCACGCAACCGATGACGGCCACATCAAGCGGTTCATGAATGTGGGCCAGCCTTTCCTCCAGCTTGTTCACGGTTTCAATCACATTGAACTTCTGGCGCGCACACGAAGGACACGCAATCAGATTGACACCCCGGTGCCTCAACCCCAGAGCCTTGAGAATCTCGAAACCAACCCGCACCTCCTCCTCCGGCTCCGCGGCAAGCGATACCCTAATCGTGTCGCCAATCCCGTCAGCCAGCAGCAGTCCCAGTCCGATCGAGGATTTGACCGTGCCGCCAAAGCGGCTACCGGATTCGGTGATACCTAGGTGAAATGGATAATCAACCTGATCCGCAAGCTTCCGATAGGCGGCCACGGTCATTGGGATGTTGCTTGCCTTCAGGGATACCTTGATGTCCGTAAAATCCATGTCCTCCAAGATGCGGATATGGCGAAGAGCAGACTCAACCATGGCATCCGAGCACGGCTCGCCATACTTGTCGTTTAAATCCTTCTCCAGCGAGCCCGCATTGACTCCAATCCGGATGGAAACCCCGCGCTCCTTGGCCGCCCTGACCACGCGCTCGATTCGGCTTCGGTCGCCAATATTGCCAGGATTCAGGCGAAGCCCCTGCACCCCGGCTTCCAGCGAAGCCAGCGCCATCTTGTAACTGAAATGGATATCGGCGATCAGCGGTACCTTAACCTGAGCAAGAATCTCGGGTAGTGCCGCTGCCGAATCGGGATCGGGCACAGAAACACGAACGATATCCGCACCTGCCTTGTGTAACCGATCAATCTGGGCAACAGTGGCATCGATATCATGGGTCTTCGTGTTGGTCATCGACTGGACCGCGATCGGCGCATCCCCGCCGATCGGCACCTCACCCACATGGATCTTCCGCGTCGAACGCCTTGGTCTTACAATTGCATCACGCATGCTTCCTCCTTGGGCAGGTCTTCATCGAAGCATGTCCAGCCTTTCCTTGAGAAGCTCGGCGCGCCTCAAGGCCTCCACATACTCAGCCCGGTCCGGCCTGAGTTCAACGGCCAAACGCCAGTAACGAACGGCCTCATCGAGCTTTTCTTGACGAAAGGCCGCCCTTCCTTTCTCATAATACGCTGCCGCCTGTCGGTCCATCAGATGTCCGACCTTCTCCAGCAATTCATCGCCCTTACTTCCTCCGGCTCGTCGATAAGCAATGGCAGCTTCACGGGCCTCGCGATAACGCCCCTTACGGATCAAGGCTTCGATATCCTTCCTGGTAACCTTTTGATGCGCATTCAGGGCCTTCTTGACCATGACTCCCTTGTTCATGGGCGGAATTACCATACCTTTGGGCATCTGGGAAAGGATCTTGCGCTTCAAGGTCTTTCCCTGATCAGAATCAGGCACCAAGCGAAGGTAGGACTCGATGGCCACATAGGCCATTTCCGGCAAGCCGTGCCGAAGATGCTTCATGGCTTCGTGGTAGGCGTCCCTGGCACGATCTTCCAGTCTATCCATTCTGTATTCACGCTCAGCCACCAATACAGGATCCTGTGCATCCAGGCCACGCAAGCCCGCCAGTGCATCGAGGGCCATGAGCAACGCTCTATCCTCCTCACGCCGCTGTCTGAGCAAATGCTCAAAACGATATTGCCTCAATGCCAATTCAGCCTGAGCCAGTTTTGTCTTCAGTTCAGCCGGGTGATCGGAAAGATTCACCGCCTGCTGGTAATTGCGCACCGCGACTGACCAATTTTTCTCCTTTTTCGCTTGCTCGGCCCGCTGAAGATAAGTGCGCAACAAGCGCATTCTAGCCGGCTCAACGGTCTTGCGCAGGAATGCCTGTGCGCGCTGAAAGTCCGGATTATTCTTGTCGAAAGCTAGAAGCTTTTTGCGCGCCTCCATGACCCGCCCGTTCTTGAAATCATGCACGGCCGATTCATAGGTGTTTAGAAAGCTCAGAGAACGAATCTCCGCCGGCATTTGCATTGAGCTGCATCCGTCCAGCAGAAGCAAAGGCACCAGAAAAAAAACAATGAACAGGAGGTTACGCATCAGTGCCTTGAGGTGCCGGGGTCTGCTCTTTAAACGCGGCATTCACCGCCGCCTCAATCTGTTCTCTCACATCCGCAGCCATGGCCCGAATCATGCCACAGGGCAGTGGCTCTCGGACACCTTTGATCATGCGATCTCCAATCGAATCGAAGGCAAAGCCCGCTCCCATCCTCTCGAAAGTTGCCAGGGGAACGATGACCTGGCCTCCATCGCCCAGGCTGCAGACCCGAGAGGCGACATTGACCGCATTGCCGATGACCGTGTATTGCAGCCGTTCATCAGCGCCAATATTGCCGACAATAACCTCACCACAATTCAAGCCCATGCGAAATTGAATCCGCCCTCCATCCGGCCGGGGCTGCTTGAGACGATGGCAGGCCTCGGCCATGGCCAGTGCAGCCATGGCAGCATGCCGTGCATGCGCCTTGTCGTCCTTCGGGTGGTTAAACACAGCCATGACAGCATCACCGATATACTTGTCCACATGACCACCAAAATGGTCGATAATGCGATGAAACACCCCGAAATACGTATTCAATACTTCAATGACCTGCTCGGTCTTCGTGGACTCTGCAAAAGAGGTGAATCCAACCATATCGGCAAACAACACCGTTACTTCACGCTGGGAACCCTCCAGTTTCCGGCCATCGCCATCGAACACCTCAGACACAAGCTTCGGATTGAGATAGCGGCCAAACACATTGCGCAACTCCTCCTTGTGCGCCAGCTCTTTGACCATCTCGTTGAATTGGCGGGTTGCATCTGCTATCTCATTATATCCGATGACAGGCAGTTTCACGGTATAATCACCTGCAGCGACCCGTTTGGCCGCCTCGGCCAGTTTTTCCAGTGGGCGGCTCATGCGCCCAGCCAACCAGAAAACAAAAATGCCCGAAAGCAGAACCACGACCATGCTTGCCAAAAGAATCCTGGTGACCAATGCTGCCACCAACTCGTGCCATTGTTTTTCCGAGAAGCGAAC
>RFGS01000041.1 GCA_003695905.1 Zetaproteobacteria bacterium
GATCGTCAGGCCGTGCACGTCGAGGATGATGTTGCCGTTGTCGGTCACGAATCCCTCGCGCAGCACCGGCTTTCCGCCCAGCGCGCGCGCCTTCGCGGCAACCAGCTCGCGCGCCATCGGGATCACCTCGATCGGCAGCGGAAATGCCCCCAGATGCTCGACCCGCTTACTCTCGTCAACGATGCAGACAAAACGCCTGGATGCTGCAGCGACGATCTTTTCCCGGGTCAGCGCCCCCCCACCGCCCTTGGTCAGGTTCTTGCCGGAATCAAACTCGTCGGCGCCATCCACATAGACCGACAAAGCATCGACCTGCGTGAGGGCGTCGTTCAGATCCAGCACGGGAATGCCATGACCGCGCAGCCGCTCGGCAGTGGCCTCGGAGCTGGCCACGGTCCCCTGGATGCGATCCTTGATGCCGGCCAGCGCGTCGATGAACTTGTTCGCCGTCGAACCGGTGCCGACGCCAACGATCGTGCCCTCCTTCACATATTCCAGCGCCGCCTCGGCGACCTTCTGCTTCATTTCGTCCTGGGTCATTGCTTGCCTCCCCATATTTAGAGCCTAACGCTTCAACATCCTCATGCCGGAATCGAAATGCCGATCATAGCAATGAAGTATGGTCACGGCAAAGTTCCGGCTGCTGTCATCCCCGAAGGAAAAAGCTATCCTGCGGCCATGGAAGGCCTCACGAACACTCCGGATCTGGTGGTCACCGCTCTGTTTGCAGCAGGCCTGTTTCAACTGAGCTGGATTTCGGTCCTGCTTGCCCGCAGGGCCTTACGACCCATGGTGATCCAACAGGCCATCCGGCCGCTCTTCGCCATCTGGGTGCTGCTCTGGCCCGTATACACGCAGTCGACCTGGCTATGGCTGGCATGGGCAATGGCCGCATCCGTGCTCGCAGCCTGCGCCATTGGCCGGAGTCCCTTCTGGCTTGCCCTGCGTCATGCCTGGGGGCTGCCACCGCACCAACGGGGCACGATGCCGGAAGCGCTGCATGTCCTGCCCATGGGTCATTTTCTGCTCGCCATGGCGATCTGCCTGGGTTTCTTTGTAAAGATCCCGGAATTCGGTTTTGGATTGGGGTTGGCGCTGTGCTTGGCTATTCCTGGCGCGGACACGCTTGATCGGTTGAACTGGCTCCCGCTCGGATTTCCGACCCATCCTGAACAGACACTCGCCGGCCATCTGTTGCTTGTCCTCATTTCCTGTCTTGCACTGTCCTGGGGGCTGCATGTCTATCATGATATCGATATCACTGCCGGTCTGATAGCCACAGCCATTGCGGGGATCGCAGGCTCCATGGCACGCGCGACTGTACCCGGCGCTGCAAATCAGCCGGCAACCATTCTGAGCATGGGGGTGATGCTTTGGCTGCTATGAACCGATGGATGCACTTGATTGAACTGGCCCTGGCCGAGGATGCGGCCCTTCATGACCTGACAGCTCAAGCCACCATCGACGAGCGGGCTACTGGACATGCATGCATCGTGGCCAAGGCCGATGGGATTCTGTCCGGCACGGAGCTGGCCTATGACACCTTTCATCTGTTGGATGCAAGCATCGAGCAGCTATGGCTATGCCATGACGGAGAATCCGTCAAACCTGGGGACACAGTCGTCGAACTGGCCGGGCCGCTACGCTCGCTGCTTGCAGCCGAGCGCACGGCGCTGAACTTCTTGCAGCACTTATCCGGCATTGCCAGCGAAACCCAACGCTTTGTCGAGGCCGTAGCCGGCACTGGTTGCATAATTGTGGACACGCGAAAAACAACGCCGGGATGGAGATGGCTGGAAAAAAAGGCTGTGCGCGACGGTGGCGGAAGCAACCACCGCATGAATCTGAGCGATGGCATGCTGATTAAGGAAAATCACATCCAGGCCTGCGGTTCGATCACGCGAGCCGTCGCATGCTGCCGGCAATTGCGCTCTGACTGCTGGATCGAGGTTGAATGCGAAACCCTGGATCAGGTGGACGAAGCCGTGACCTGCGCCCCAGACCTGATCCTGCTTGACAACATGAGCCCGGAACTTGTCGCCCAAGCCAGAGCGAGAGTGCCTGACAGCATCACGCTGGAGGCCAGTGGAAACATCACGCTAGCCAACGCCAAAGCCTATGCCCAAACGGGTGTTGACAGACTGGCCATCGGTTCCATCACGCATTCCGCACCCGTCCTGGATCTCTCCATGCGCGTGGTAGGGAATCCATCATGAACACCCGCCAGCTCATCATCGATACGCTTTGCCAGGAAGGCATGATCTCCGGTGACCGGCTGGCACAAAAGCTTGGCCTAAGCCGCAGCGCCATCTGGAAGCACATGCAACGCCTGCGTGAGAACGGGGTCTGCATCGAGGCCGTACCCGGCCGGGGCTACCGCCTCTGCGAAGATCTTCTCAATGCCGGCGCCATCCAGCATCGGCTTCCCGATTCCACACGCATCGGGAGGACTATCGAAGTCGTGGCTGAAGTCCGCTCGACGAATAGCCTGCTTCTCGAACGCGCGGAAACGCTGGAAGATGGCTTTGTGCTTCTGGCAGACAAGCAGACGCAGGGTCGGGGGCGGCTGGGACGCCAATGGCACAGCGAGCCGGGCCAGTCACTGACGTTCAGTGTGCTGCTCAAGCCAGATTGCAGGCCGGAACAGGCTGTTTCCCTGCCGCTTGTCGTAGCCTGCTCACTTCACCGATCCCTTGCCGCCCTGATTCCCGCCGTGCGCCTTAAATGGCCCAATGATCTGCTGGTTCGCGGTGCGAAGCTAGCTGGCATCCTGATGGAGATGCGTGCCGAACCGGGACGCATCCAGGCCATTGTCGTCGGCATCGGCATGAACATTCGCCAGCCGAAGCAAGGCTGGCCGCCAGATCTTCGCCAACCGGCCGTGGATATCGAATCCGCCGCTGGATGCGCGGTTTCGCGCAACATGCTGGCTGCGAGTTGCCTGCAGGCCCTGGACGAGGACTATACCGCCTGGCTCACCCAGGGCTTTGCGCCTTTTCGGGACTACTGGTGGCGCTTTCATCTGGGTTCGGACAGGAAGGTACGTGTCCATGATGGTCATGGATACATCGAGGGCATTGCCCGCAGCATTGATGAACAGGGAGGGCTTGTGCTGCACACGGAAACGGGCATCCGGCGTATCCTGGCCGGTGATCTGGAGCTGCTGCCATGACGAAACGGCTCCTCGTCTGTGACATCGGCAACACACAAATCGTTTTCGGACTGTACCATGGCAAGACGCTGCGCGGCCAATGGCGCCTTTCTAGCCAGCATGCCATGACCGCAGATGAACTGGCTTGGCAGATGCGCGGCATGTTCCAGGAACTCGAGCAGGATCCGCAAGAAGTCTCCGGCATTATGGTGGCCAGCGTCGTCCCTCGGGCTGACCGGGTACTGGCCGATGCCTGCCAGCGAATCTGTGGACGCCAGCCGGCATTCATCGGTAGTCCCGATGTAAAAACCGGCATGGCCGTGGACTACAAAAATCCACGGGAGGTCGGAGCTGACAGAATCGCCAATGCGGTCGCTGCCAGGGCATCGTTCGGCTCTCCGGTGATCGTGCTCGACTGTGGGACGGCCACCACTTTCGATATCGTTTCTCCGGAGGGTCATTATGCAGGCGGGCTAATTCTTCCGGGCATGGAGATCTCGCTGGAGGCACTGGTCGCGCGTGCTGCCAAGCTTCCGTCCGTCCCCTTAGCCGCTCTGCCGTTCGCCATTGGCAGGGATACGACCAGCAGCATGCAACTGGGCAGCTACTGGGGAACCGTCGAGGCATTGCGAGGACTCATCGGCCGCCTGCGTAAACTGAATGGCCATGCCAGCACCCCCGTCGTGGCCACGGGAGGACTGGCGCCCATGCTGGTACCGCAAATACCCGAGATCAGCGCACATGTGCCGGAGTTGACCCTCCAAGGATTGATGCTGCTCGGCCACCGTCATTTTCAGCACTAGAGCCTGCGGCATGCCCTACCTCTTTGCCTTGGCTGTGGTGCTTGTCTTGTTTCTGCCCGGCCAACTCGCCGCTGGCGAGCCGGATGCTGATACCTGGCGCGTGCTCACTCACCGCATCATCTGGACACAGGCTGCAAAAAGCCTGCAGAACAGACTGTGTACGGAACAAGGCATAAGCAGCACGAGGTTCACGCGGCGCGAGCTCGTACTCATGCACATTTTTGACGATGCAACGATCTATACCAGCCGATCAGCCGCAAGGAAGGCGCAGAAGACCTGGAACAGTCTGGGTATCGATAGTCATATCGAGAAAGAAAGTGATGGCTTCCACATCGATCTCGGGCGTTATTTTATTCCGGAATTTGCGGCAGATCATGAGAAGAAACTGCGCAGACTTGGGCGAGCCTACCGCTATATCCGCACAACAAAGCTTGTGCCCGTTCACCGCCTTGTATTGCCGGCCATGGTGAAAAAACAAGCCGACAAGCTTTGGCGGCATCTGTCAGACATGGGTCTGGCGGCTCCGCTGGAAATGCCTGAAACGGAATTCAGACGCCTTTATCCCGATTACCGCGATGATCCGGCGCCCTGCACCAAAGATGCAAATCGGTCGAACAAATAATCCGCATCATGAGGACCGGGACTGGCCTCGGGATGGTACTGAACTGAAAAAACTGGTCTGTCCTTCAGACGCAGACCCTCGACCGTTCCATCGAAGAGCGAAACGTGCGTAATTTCCACATGCCCTGGCACCCCCTCCCCGCTGACTGCAAAACCATGGTTTTGGCTGGTGATCTCGATTCTTCCCGTGGTCAGATCCTTGACCGGATGGTTGCCGCCACGATGTCCGAACTTAAGCTTGAACGTTGAAAGCCCCAAGGCCTGGCTCAACAGTTGGTGCCCCATGCAGATGCCGAATATGGGCACATCGACAGCGAGCAATTTCCGAATGCTCTCCACGGCATAGGAAACCGGCGCAGGGTCTCCGGGCCCATTGGACAAGAAGATGCCATCAGGCTTCATGGCCAACACGTCCTCAGCACTTGTTTTCGCGGGGACGATGGTGACCTTCAGACCGCGATCGACGAGCTTGCGAAAGATATTGTGCTTGCATCCGAAATCAAAGGCCACGACATGACTGCCAAGCTCCGGGGTCGTGAAGGCGGCCTTGTCCAGATCGTAGCTACCGACATCCCAGGTATCGACATGCTTGCAGCTGACCTGTCCCACGAGATCCCGCCCCTCCAGCCCCTGCCAACTGCGTGCCAGCTCCAGGGCCTCCTTCTCAGGGGTTCCATCTGACACAATCACGCCATTTTGTGCACCGTAATCCCGAAGATGACGCACCAGCGCCCGCGTATCGATGCCGGCGATGCCGATCACCCCATGCTCGATCAACCACGACTCTAGATCCTGCTCCGCGCGATGGTTCGAACTGATCCTGGCCGGTGCGCGAACAATCAGGCCACGGACAGCGATGGCATCCGATTCCATGTCCACTTGATTGACACCGACATTGCCAATATGCGGATAGGTAAATGTGATGATCTGATCCGTGTAAGAAGGATCCGTCAAAATCTCCTGATAACCGGTCATTGAGGTATTGAAGCACACCTCTCCAACCGTGGTACCCCTGGCGCCAAAAGACTCCCCGCGAAAAATCCGACCGTCTGCCAATGCCAAGAAAGCTTCTGCCATCGCCGTGACCACCTCACTTATCGAACGGGCCGCAGGCTATGGAAACAGGCGGCCAAAGTCGAGAAAGGACGCCATGCCGGAGCCAGAGCCGCAATAACGCTAACGATGCGGTGAGATCATATGCCTGGGATCGAGCAGCTCATCGAGTTCATCCTCAGAAAGGACCTGCAGTTCCAGACAAAGTTCGCGCACGGTCTTGCGTTCAGCAACAGCTCGCTTAGCGATGTCGGCAGCCCTGTCGTATCCGATCACCGGAGCCAGCGGTGTCACCATGCTCATGCTCCATGCCACCTGCTCTGTACAGCGCTCCTCGTTCGCCGCAAGCCCCGTAATACACTTGTCAGCAAACACATGCGCACCGTTGGCCAACAGGCGTTCAGACTCCAGCAGATTGTGCGCCATAACCGGCAGCATCACGTTCAGATCGAGCAAACCCGAGGCGCCACCAAAGGCAATGGCCGCGTCATTGCCGATGACCTGTGCGCAAACCTGCGCAAGCGATTCAGCAATGACGGGATTTACCTTCCCGGGCATGATGCTTGACCCTGGCTGTACGGCTGGCACGGTGATCTCGGCTAGACCACAGCGCGGGCCAGAATTTAGCAAGCGAACATCGTTAGCGATCTTCACCAGCGACACAGCCAATCCACGCAGAGCACCGGAAAGCTCCACGGCAGCATCCTGTGCCGCCTGCGCCTCGAAGTGATTCTCCGCCTCACGGAAATCCAGTCTGTACTCGTGCGATAACACTGCTGCCACACGAGCACCGAACTCGGGATGCGTGTTCAGGCCGGTGCCCACAGCCGTGCCGCCGATTGCCAACTCGTGCAGCCTGGATTCAACAGCGCGCAGACGTTGGATACCAAGCTCAACCTGACGCGCCCAGCCAGAGATTTCCTGACCCAACGTCAGTGGGGTTGCATCCATTAAGTGCGTGCGACCAATCTTGATAACCGCTTGCGTTTCCGCTGCCTTCTCTTCCAGCGCGTTGTGCAGATGCTCAAGCGAAGGCAAGAGTTGGTGAGCAAGTAGATCGGCCGCAGCCACATGGATCGCCGTCGGAATCACATCGTTGGAGGACTGCCCCATGTTCACATGATCGTTCGGATGTACACGCACCTGTGCATCCAGCTGGGTGCAGCGGTGAGCAATCACCTCGTTGGCATTCATATTCGTGCTCGTGCCCGAGCCGGTCTGAAAAATATCCAGCGGGAAATGCTCATCCCATCGGCCTTCAGCGACCTCACCGGCAGCCTGTTCGATGAGCTCGGCGCGCCGACCGTCCAGCCGCCCCAGAGCGCGGTTCACATTGGCCGCCGCATGCTTGATGCGACCCAACGCACAGATGAACTCACGCGGAAAGCGAATACCGGAAATCGGGAAGTTCTCCACAGCTCTCGCCGTGGATGCACCATACATCGCCTCCTCGGGCACCTGCATTTCGCCCATGGAATCACGCTCAATGCGGTAACGAATGCTCATGCTTCATCCTCCTGTAAGCTCGCCGAGCTTGGCAAACGAATGAAAAAAAGCAACCGCCCATATAACCTCTGATTCCCCATACTAGCGTTCCACTTACTGATGTACGAAGGGATTGAGGCAGGCAGCCCATCGCAGCGACTCTACTTTGACACCAGATTCTCCCCCACAAAAAACATCTATGCCCCGCACCCGGAGTTTTGACAACAGGTGACACACATTCATGCCCTGTGCAAATAAGAAAAGCCCCTTCGGAGCGGAGCTCAACGAAGGGGCTTTGGGGGAATAATCCTGGCATCGACCTACTCTCCCGTAGCGAGTGCTACAGTACCATCGGCGCTGAGGGGCTTAGCTTCTGAGTTCGGGATGGGATCAGGCGTTTCCCCC
>RFGS01000042.1 GCA_003695905.1 Zetaproteobacteria bacterium
CCAACCGCCGGTATGCCTGTTGGAAGAATTTTCATCCTTTCTCGCCCATCTCGAGGAAGCCTTGGCGCTCATGATCAGCAGCCACCGCTCGGAAGAGGAACTGATCCGTCTCTCCTATTACGATGCCCTAACCAACCTACCAAACCGGCGATTGTTCCTCGACCGCCTGAATCACGCCATAGCCATGGCTCGTCGCGAGCGCGAAAAACTCGCTGTGCTGTACATGGATCTCAATCGCTTCAAACCCATCAATGACACGCTTGGCCATGAGGCAGGCGACATGGTGCTCCGGGAATGCGCCAAGCGCTTTCGCCGTTTCCTGCGCGAATCCGATACGGCCGCAAGGCTGGGCGGGGATGAATTCGCTGTGCTGCTCCCCAAGACCAGTGCCGAAATGGCCCTCAATGTGGCCAAGAAGCTTCTTTTCTCGCTGCAGGAGCCCATCCGCCTGCCCCGGCAGGAGGTCACAATCGGCACCAGCATCGGCATCGCAACCTATCCCGACGATGGTGAGCAAGCAGAAACCTTGCTCAAGCATGCCGATGCGGCCATGTACCGTGCCAAGAAGAATCACGGCCACATCCATTACTTTTCCCAAGAAATGGAAGAAGACGCCCGCCGCATCCTGGCCCTGGAACAGGATCTCAGCCAGATTGTCGACAAGGGTGCACTGAAGCTACACTATTTAAGCAAGGCTGGCGCCCTGACCGACACCGACAAGGCCCATCATGCATTTCCTGTCTTTTATCAACCCAAACACCGGCTGAGCGACCAGCGCATGATCGGACTGGAAAGCCTCGTCCGCTGGCGTCACCCGATCCTCGGCCTAGTCGCCCCCAGCGAATTCATCCATCTGGCCGAAGAAACCGGCTATATCCACCAGATTTCCGAGTGGGTCATCTTCCAAAGCTGCCTGCAGGCAGCCGAATGGGAGCGAGAAGGCCTGCTGCCCGGTCGCATTGCGATCAACATCTCGGCGGTGCAGCTCATGCACGAGGGTCTGGCCCAAGACATTCTCAAGATCATCCACCGCGCCGATGCCAAGCCCGAGTGGGTCGAAATCGAAATCACCGAAACGGCCGTCATGCATGATCCGGAAATCGCGGCGAGAGTCATGCAGGAGCTTGTCGACGCCGGCATTTCGATTTCCATTGACGATTTCGGCACCGGTCATTCCTCGCTGGCCTATCTGAAGCGCTTTCCGGTCGATACGCTGAAAATTGACAAGACCTTCATTCGCGGGCTGCCGGACGATAACGATGACCTGGCCATCGTCCGCTCGATCGTGGCCATGGCGCACGCACTGGACATTCAGGTCCTAGCTGAGGGGATTGAAAAGACCACTCAGCTGGATGTTCTCACGGCATGCGACTGCGATCTTGGCCAGGGCTTTCTGTTCGGACGTCCATCGACAGCCAAGGACATCAGGCAACTCCTGCAACACCAGCTCCGCTCTGACAGCCACCCTCAGTCATCCACGTCCACCTGAACGTTGCCATCGCAAACCCTCACCGGAAAAGTCTCGATATCCTCGTAGGCCGGTGGTGTCAGTGCGCGACCGTCACGCAGGCAAAAGTGGGCGCCATGCCGGGGGCAAATGATCTGATCCCCCTCCAGTTCACCGCTGGCCAGTTCTCCACCATCATGGGTGCATACGTCCTCGATGGCATACCACGCCCCATTCAGATGAAACACGGCAATATCCGTGCCCGAAACATGCACGATCTTGCGGCTGCCTGGAGGCATTTCTTCCTCACGCGCGACATTCACCCAGCTCATCTAGAACATCCCCAGTTGCAACTTCGCCTCATCCGTCATGCGGGAGCGGTCCCAGGGTGGATCAAAAACCAGCTCGACATGCACTTCGGTCACATTGGGCAACTCGAGAAGTTTGCGTCGAACATCCTCAACAATGAAAGGTCCCATACCACAGCCGGGAGCAGTCAGGGTCATGACCACATCCACCTCGTTGCCGCCATCATCAGTTGCCACGACATGCACATCATACACCAGTCCCAGATCCACGATATTGACCGGGATCTCCGGATCAAAGCAGGTCTTCAGCACACGCCAAACCTCATTCATGTCCACTTCCCCATCCGGAGCCTGCTGTGAACCAGCCGCTCCGGATGCGCCGGGCTCTTGCTCGTCAAGCCCCAGGGCATCGGCGTCCTTGCCTTCGATGCGGGCAAGGTTGCCGCCCACGGCCACCGTGTAACTCCCACCCAGCTCTTGCGTGATACGCACCTGACTGCCTGCCGGAATTACAATCGGCGTGCCCAGAGGAACGAGCACGGCATCGACATCGCGTTTGACCGCAATCAACCGACCGCTGTTCATTCCGTCCTCGCCACACCGCTGCGTTCGATAGCATTCTTCATCGTATGCCAGCACAAGGTTGCACATTTGATCCGGCTGGGGAAGGCGCGCACGCCGCCAAGCACTGCCAGTTTGCCCAGGTCGGTCTCATCGCAGGCAACGTCACCGGATGATGTGACCAGTTCATGAAACCCCTCGAAAAGCGCCCGGAACTCCTCAAGCGTCCGCCCCTTCAAGGCCTCGGTCATCAGGGATGCACTGGCCATGGAAATCGCGCAGCCCTCTCCCTCGAAGCGGACATCCTCGATGCGATCCTGGTCATCCACCTTCAAATACACATGCAATCTGTCGCCACACAAGGGATTGTAGCCCTCAGCCTCATGACTGGGGTCCTCAAGCCGGCCGAAATTGCGCGGATGCTTATTGTGATCCACGATCACCTGCTGATAAAGATCTTTCAAATCAAACACGTTGCTTCTTCCCTCTTCATGCAAACATGGCGCACGCCTTTTCCAGGGCCAGGAACAGGGCATCCAGATCGTCCAGTGTATTGTAGGCGGCCAACGAGGCCCGCACGGTGGCCGGAACCCCGAATCGCTGCATGACCGGCATCGCGCAATGATGTCCGGC
This sequence comes from Zetaproteobacteria bacterium, assembly GCA_003695905.1. Lineage (GTDB taxonomy): Bacteria > Pseudomonadota > Zetaproteobacteria > Mariprofundales > Mariprofundaceae > J005. The sequence goes on from RFGS01000042.1 coordinate 2,950, forward strand.
ACGAATGGCCACCCCTTCGCGGTCCAGAATCGTCCCAAGATCATGCGGGTGGATACCCTCCATCGTGAACGAAAGCACAGTTGCCCGATGTTTAGCCTCGCCAACGAGCCGCAGTCCCGGCAAGTCCTTGGCCCTTCTGGTCGCTTCCTGCAGCATGTTCTGCTCATGGGCGGCAATCTCGCCCATATCCAGCCCGCGCAACCAGTCGATGGCTGCGCCAAAACCGATGGCCCCGGCGATGTTAGGTGTTCCCGCCTCGAATTTGTAGGGCAGTTCATTGTACTGGGTATGCTCAAACGTGACCATACGAATCATGTCACCACCCCCCTGATACGGAGGCATTTCATCCAACAACGTCTCCTTTGCATAGAGCACGCCGATCCCCGTGGGCCCATACATCTTGTGGGCGCTGGTAGCATAGAAATCGCAATCCAGTTGCTGCACGTCGATGGGCATATGTGCCGCAGCCTGGGCTCCATCGACCAACACACGCGCGCCGACCGCATGGGCCTGGCGAATGATCTCGGCCACCGGATTGATCGTGCCCAATGCATTGGACAGATGCACAACACCGACCAACTTGGTACGCTCGTTGAGCAAGGATGGCAGTTGCTCCATACAAAGCTCGCCCGCATCATTGATCGGCAGCACCCGCAGCCGTGCGCCGGTTCGCTCGCAAAGCATCTGCCAAGGTACAATGTTGGAATGATGTTCCATTTCGGTGATGAGGATTTCGTCGCCGGCTCGAAGCCTGGCCATGCCCCAACTTTGGGCGACAAGGTTGATGGCCTCTGTTGTACCGCGCACGAAGACAACCTCGCGCACCGAACAGGCATTCAACAGACCGCGCACTTTTTCCCGGGCCGCCTCATACGCGGCCGTAGCCCGTTCTGAAAGCGCATGAACCCCTCGATGCACATTGGCATTGTCCTTTTCATAGAAGGATTGGATGGCATGAATGACCGCACGTGGTTTCTGCGTCGTTGCGGCATTGTCGAGGTAGACCAGCCGCTTGCCATAGACCTGCTGATCGAGAATCGGAAACTGCGCTTTGACGGCGGCGACATCCAGGCTCATGCGCTTTCCTCCAAACCTAACGACATGGCATCGAAGTCACCGGCGTAAGGCAACTTGTCAAAGGACAATCGCTCGATATGCCTGCGGACAGCAGAAACATCAAGCCTAACCAATACCTCGTCGGCAAAGGCGAATGTCAGCAGTTCCCGGGCCTGCGAGTCGTCAAGCCCCCTGGCTTTCATGTAGAACAATTGCGCTTCATCCAGCTGGCCGACCGTTGCCCCATGAGCACAGCGGACATCGTCATTGTAGATTTCCAGCTCCGGCTTGGTATCGATTTCCGCACGATCGGAAAGCAGCAGATTCGCATTGCGTTGCTCCGAATCCGTCCCCACCGCACCCTCATGCACAACGACACGGCCATTGAACACGGCCCTTGATCGTCCATCGAGAATGCCTCGGTATTCTTCCCGACTGCGACAATAAGGCGCCCGATGCTCGATGACCGTGTGATGATCCGCATGCTGGCGTCCGGCTGTCAGATACAGGCCATTGAGTTCGCAGGATGCCCCTGCTTCATTCAGATTCACGACCAGATCGAGCCGGCTGGTCTGGGCACCCAGGGTAATGACATGTGATTTCAGCAAACTGTCCCGTTGCTGGCACACATCCAATCGACCGATATGCATCCTGGCCGATGACTCCTGTTGCAACCGGACATGGACAAGGCTGGATCCCGAGCCGAGCTGGACCCGGCTGACGACATTCGTGAAGCCCGCCGTCTGCTCCGGCGTTTCATAGTGTTCAATGACCATGGCATGCGCCTGTGCCCCCAGCTCCAGGGCATGACAGATGTGTGCAGCCTGGGCGTGACCCATATGCTGAATCAGAATCGGACGTGCCAGCTCAATACCGGCTTCAACGGTGATCACAACCCCGTCCTGGGCCCTGGCCGTATTAAGAGCCACCAGACCATTGAACAAGCTCGCTTGCTCATCAGCGTTCAGGATCCGGGCGGCCCGGGCCTCATCATCCGCCAGCAACCGGGCCAATGGCTGAACAATCACGCCCTCCGGCAATGCCTCGGGGATTTCGATCACGCGCCCATCAAGCACCCGGATCCGGTAGGCATCCAGCCCATCGATTCCCTGAAAGGCGACATCATCTGTCGGCAACGCCTCATACCCGGAGCCCGGACTGACATCCGCTTTTTCGGCCAACCAAGGCTCAATGGCGCGCCGAATATCGGTGTACTTCCAGTGCTCCAGCCGCGTATGCGGGATGCCATGGCGTTCGAAGAGCCGCTCGCCCCTTTGACGGACTTCCTGAATCAGGGTGCTCATGCAGCCGCCTCTTCGCGCACCCAGTCATAACCCCGCCGGTCAAGCTCCTGAGCCAGCTCCGGTCCACCGCTCTTGAGGATGCGGCCATCAGCCAGCACATGCACGACATCGGGCCTGACATAATCCAGCAGCCGCTGGTAATGCGTGACCATGATCATGGATCGTTCGGGACTGCGCAGTTTGTTCACGCCCTTGGCCACAATCTTCAAGGCATCAATATCCAGGCCAGAGTCCGTCTCATCCAGAATGGCCAGACTGGGTTCAAGCACGGCCATCTGAAAGATTTCATTGCGCTTCTTCTCACCGCCGGAAAACCCTTCATTGACACCGCGTGAAAGAAAAGATGGATCCAGCTCGACGAGCTGCGCCTTTTCACGCACGAGCTGCATGAAGTCCATCGCATCCAGCTCGGGCAGGCCAAGATGGCGTCGCTTTGCGTTTACGCCCGCCCTAAGCAGATAGGCATTGTTCACACCCGGAATCTCGACCGGATACTGAAAGGCCAGGAAAACACCCTCCCAGACACGCTCTTCCGGGGACAGATCAAGCAGATTGCGCCCCTTGTACATGATCGTACCGGCCGTAACCTCATAACCTTCACGACCGGCTAAGACATTGGAAAGAGTGCTCTTGCCGGAGCCATTTGGCCCCATGATCGCGTGCACCTCTCCGGTTCCGATCCTAAGATCGATGCCCTTGAGAATTTCCCTACCATCAACCTCGGCATGTAGATTCTTGATTTCCAGCATTTTTCTTCCTTTTCTCTAGCCGACTGCGCCTTCCAGCGAGACTTCCATCAACCGATTGGCCTCCACAGCAAACTCCATCGGCAGCTCATTGAAGACATCCTTGCAGAACCCATTGACGATCATGTTCACAGCGTCCTCCTCGGAAACCCCACGAGCCCGGCAGTAAAACAACTGATCCTCGCCGATCTTCGAAGTTGTGGCCTCGTGTTCCACGATTGCCGAAGCATTCTTGACCTCGACATACGGAAACGTATGCGCCCCGCATTGATCCCCGATGAGCAGGGAATCACATTGCGTATGGTTACGCGCCCCATGCGCGTGAGCACCGATGCGAACCAGTCCGCGATAGGACTGCTGGCCATGCCCCGCCGAAATCCCCTTGGAAACGATCGTGCTTTTCGTTCGCTTGCCCAGATGAATCATCTTTGTACCTGTATCCGCCTGCTGATGCATCTTGGTCAGCGCAACGGAATAGAACTCGCCCACCGAATCGTCCCCGCGCAAAACGCAGGAGGGATACTTCCAGGTGATTGCACTGCCCGTTTCCACCTGCGTCCAGGAGATCTTCGCACGCGCGCCCCGACATTCGCCTCGCTTGGTCACGAAATTGTAAATGCCTCCCACACCATTCTCATCGCCCGGATACCAGTTCTGGACAGTTGAATACTTGATTTGCGCATCATCCAAGGCGATGAGCTCGACAACTGCCGCATGCAACTGGTTTTCATCGCGCATCGGCGCTGTACAGCCCTCGAGATAGGACACATAAGCACCTTCATCGGCAATGATCAACGTGCGTTCAAACTGACCGGTGTTGCTTGCATTGATGCGGAAATACGTAGATAGCTCCATCGGACAGCGTACACCCTTGGGCACATAGACAAACGAGCCGTCCGTGAACACCGCCGAATTCAGTGCAGCGAAGAAGTTGTCCGATTGTGGCACCACCGAACCCAGGTATTTACGAACCAGATCCGGATGCTTCTGCACCGCTTCCGAAATCGGGCAGAAGATCACCCCGGCTTCGGCCAGCTTCTCCTTGAACGTGGTCGCGACCGAAACCGAATCAAACACGGCATCCACGGCCACGCCCGCGAGCATCTCCTGCTCGCGCAGGGGAATGCCCAGCTTCTCATAGGTCTCCAGCAGCTTGGGATCGACCTCGTCGAGACTCTTGGGCGCATTGACCCTGGATTTCGGGGCCGCATAATAGGAAATCGACTGGTAATCGATGGGCTCGTATCGAACATGGGCCCAATGTGGCTCCTGCATGCCTTGCCAATGCCGAAAGGCCTCAAGCCGCCATTCGAGCAGCCAGGCGGGTTCATGCTTCATGGCCGAAATGTGCCGAATGACATCCTCATTCAACCCCGGGGGGAGGGTTTCCTGCTCGATGTCGGTGACAAACCCGGCATCATATTGCTTGGCGGTCAGCTCCTCGGGTCGGACGCTCATGATGATACCTCCGTAAGCCGTATGCCATGGCGCAACTGGAGCACCGGCGTGAAATCCTCCCGGGCCATGTCGGCCAGGGAAATCGAGGACAGGGCCTGCCGGACTGCCTGATTCAATCGCCGCCAGCTGCGACCAGTCGTGCAGACATCCCATTGCTCGCAATGGGCATCCTCAAGGCTGCATTCGGTCAGCGCCATGCGTCCCTCAAGGCAGTCGATGATCTCACAGACATTGATATGCTCGGGCGGACGGGCAAGACGGTAACCGCCGTGCGCCCCTCGCACGCTTTCCAGCAAGCCGGCTCCCATGAGTGTTTGCAGCAGCTTGCTCACCGTTGTGCCAGGCACATGCGTGATCTCGGCCAGCTCCTGGGAGCTGACCAGTTCACCCTGCTGGCTTGCCATGTGCGTCATCAGCAGGATGCCGTAATCGGTCAGTTTGGTCAGTCGTAGCATGCTCCACCCATTAATGTGGAGCATTCTAGTCCAATTTTAAATGGGGAGCAATATACTCTTGTTTGTCCGTGCCTTTCCCTAGTTCCACTCCCTTTGCTATAATTTTTTAAAAAAGAAAAGGATGCTAGCCAGTCATGGAGGAATACAGGGTCCCAACGAGCGAGAGGGCACCGCAACTGAAGCTTTGTCTCGGTGTGGTATGCCCTGTCGTGCTGTTCATGGCCTTAATCAACTATTCCGAGCAGCACTTCTCCCTGGCCCTGGTCGAAGGCGTCGTGCTGGTAACGCTTTTTCTGCCGCCCCTGCTCATTCCCATGCGGACCATGCTACGCCACCCCATCTATCTGGACGCGGGCGAAGGTCTGCTGTTGACCGGCGCCATGATCATCTTCATTCTGCTTCTGATCGAAGGCGGGGTTGCTGGCAGCGGCATCCTGTGGCTACCGCTTTTTCCGTTTGCTGCCTTTCACCTGCGTGGCATTCGCCGCGGCTGGCTATGGATCGCCCTTTCCACCGTACTGGCCATCATCGTCCTGATCCATGAAGGTTCGGTGTATAGCACCAAGCAGCTGTGGATGTTCGTGCCTGCCTACGGCTTCTATGTAATCCTCGCCTACTTGATCAACAGCTTTCGTCTGCAAAATGCCGCCATGCTTGATGAAAAGCTCCGACAACGCACGGCCCGGCTGGAGTTCCTTGCACTACATGACGAATTAACCAATTTGTACAACCGCCATGGTCTCACCGAACAGCTTAAGCATCTGCTCAACGAGCCAGAAACGCCCCCACTCTCCGTGCTGCTCATCAACTGCAGCCGTTTCCAGGAAATCAACAACCTGCTGGGCTATGAGAATGGCAACCTGCTGCTCAAGCAAATGGCCAACCGCATTGAAACCCATGGGGCAGCGAGCACGGGTGTTGCTGCCCGCCTTGGTGCGGATGAGTTCGCCGTGCTGCTCAAGGGAAACAATCCATTTGCAATGGCCGCGGCCCTGAAGGAGGAACTCGAGCTGCCATTCAGCATCGGCCGTGACCATATTGAGATCGAGGTGCGCATGGGCATGGCCCATTATCCCCAGCATGGCCATCATGCCGAAGACTTGCTGCGTCATGCGGATGTCGCCTTGCGCACGGCGCGCACATTGAAGAAAAGCCCGGTCATCTATGACGAGAGCCAGAACCCATACAGCCTGCGGCGACTCGAACTGTTCGGCCAACTGCGGGGAGCATGGCAACGGGAGGAGCTGGAGCTACATTTCCAGCCCAAGGTGGATCTCGCAACAGGCTGCATGATCGCTGCCGAGGCGCTGGTTCGCTGGAACCATCCGAAGGAAGGCATGATCCCACCCGGCGAGTTCATCAGCATCGCCGAGGAAAGCGGCTTGGTGCGGCCTCTGTCCAAGTGGATTCTGGCCCGCGCCTTTGAACAGCAACAACGCTGGCTAGACATGGGATTGAACGTCAGCATCGCGATCAACCTTTCCGTGCTTGACCTGACCGATCCCGGTTTTCCGAACAGCGTTCGCGCACTGCTCAATGGCTTCCCGACCCTGGCAAGAGACATCACGCTGGAAATCACCGAATCATCGTTCATGGAGTTCCCGGAGATTGCGCAACAGGTGATCACCCAATTGGGTGGTATGGGTTTCACCATCTCCATTGATGACTACGGGACGGGCTATTCATCGCTGTCCTATCTGCTGGAGCTGCCAGTCAGTGAAGTGAAAATCGATCAGTGCTTCGTCAAGAAAATGAGCGAGACCGAAAAGAGCGCGGCCATTGTCCGCTCGACGATCGCCATGGCCCATGCCCTGAATCTGCGAGCCGTGGCCGAAGGGGTCGAAGATGAAAAAACAGCCAACCTGCTTGCATCCATGGGCTGTGATCTCGGCCAGGGCTATTACTTCTCCCGTCCAGTTCCGGCCGAAGAGCTACCCAAGCTGTATCGGCAATGGGCCAACACCCCGAAAAGGAGGCCATCATGAGCAATGTGGAACTCAAGGTAATTGAACATCCCCGGTATGGTCGGCACTACCGGCGCGGCTATGTTGGTTTCACCTACCATAGCGATCATATTTTTGCCAAAGGAACCGTCTGGTTCACCCGCTGGGAACGCATGTCGGATATCAAGGTCAGTCATGCCTTGCTTGTCTCCGGCAGGGACGAATGCATTGAGGCCGTAGGTACCGGCGTGCGTCGCCACAACCTGCATGAGTATTTTGACGACGAACATTGCCAGATCTTCTTCCGCAAGCCGCGATCATGGTCACCCAACATGGCCAGGCGCATGATCAACAGGGCCGTCAAGGAAATCGGCAAGGCCTATGATTCAAGCCTGATCATCAGCGATGCGCTCATCGGCAGCTTCGCTGGCCACCTGCTGAACCGCATCACGCGTAACAAACTGGAGGAGTTTCTGAGCGAAGCCCTAAACCATGACGACCGCTGGATCTGCAGCGAACTGGTCGCCTATTGCCTGGACAGCCAGCCTGAATTGCATGATCGTGGCATTCTTGCGCAGCCCAATGCGGCCATCACACCCCAAGAACTTTTCGAGGATAATGAGATCTTCGAGCCATGGAAAAGGGAACCAGCATGATGGACGACTATAGAGCCGGCGTAATGATGCGCACGAGATTTTCGAAAAAACGTCGCCATCCAGTATCGACCGGCTCGAACTTGGCTGCCTTCGCATCCAGAGCATCAAACAGCCCCAGGAGATTGCCGATCGTACGTTCGTCGTAACACAGGGTTACCACCTCGTAATTGATCAGCAGTGAACGGTAATCCAGATTGGCCGAACCCATCATCGCCAGGGCGTGGTCAAAGACAACGGCCTTGGCATGCAGCATGCCCTGCGAAAAGCAGCGGATCTCGACCCCGGCCTCGGCCAGTTCGCGCATGTAGGGAGCCCTCCCCCAATCAAAGAGCAGATGGTCGGTTTTCACCGGCGTAAGCAGGCGAACGCGCACGCCACGCTTGACGGCCATCATGACTGCCTCGAGCACCAGTTGATCCGGAATGAAATAAGGCGTCATCATGTGAATCTCACTTCTCGCCTGATGAATGGCACACAGCAGCGCCTCGCGTAGGGTATCCTGTTCGAGATCCGGCCCAGAAGGAATAACCTGGACGACCTGATGGCCAAGCGGGAGCGGTGCACTGTCCATATCCAGCACTGAGCCCGTCGCATAATGCCAGTCCGCGGCAAAAATCTGCGCATACATTGGCACGACTGTCCCCTCCAGCCGAAAGGTCATGTCTGCCCATGTTTGGGCAATCCCTGGATCCAGGTATTCCGCGCCCAGGTTGATGCCTCCTGCAATGATCTTCTGTTGATCGAACAGATAGATCTTGCGGTGATTGCGCAGGTTGATGCGGCTCTTGAACAGCGAGCCCAGGGGCTGGAAAAACACCACTTCCCCACCTGCCTCGATGAGCTCGCCAAACGCACCACGGCTGAGATAAGCGCGCAGGCTGCCAAAAGCATCAATAAGCAGACGCACCTGTACACCCTGGCGAGCCTTCTCGGCAAGAAGACCAAGCAGCTCCCGGCCCGTGGCGTCAAGACGGAAGATATAGGTTTCAAGATGGATGCTGTGCCTAGCCTGTTCAATGGCCTGCAATAGCCATGATCTCGCTGTAGCAGGTTCGATGGTCAACTCAAGGCTGTTGTCCCCCAAGGCCGGCGGTAGGCCGTTGCTGATACAAAGCTTGTGGACTTGTTGCTGCAGGGAATGACTCGGATGACAAACCGTGGCTGGCGGGAAATCCAGCAGGGGCTTCGTCCGGCGGGCAAACACCTTGCGGGAGGCGAAGAGCAGGTACAGCAGCGCACCGACCCAAGGCATGAGCATGACCAGGAGCAACCAGATGATCAGCGTCTGCGTCGGGCGCCGATGATAAAGAACATGCAGTGCCACCAGCAGGGCAAGCAGCATGTCCGGCTCGAACAAAGCCTGGATCAGATCGGACATGATGAAACCCTAGGGAGCGGATGCATGGTTCGTTCAACTTGCAGACAGGGTCATGGTTTGTCAATGGTCCTTGACTGGCAAGAAGAAACCCGCCGGAGCAAGTTGCTCGACGGCGGGCTTTGTGAGAGATCCTGGCATCGACCTACTCTCCCGTAGCGAGTGCTACAGTACCATCGGCGCTGAGGGGCTTAGCTTCTGAGTTCGGGATGGGATCAGGCGTTTCCCCC
>RFGS01000043.1 GCA_003695905.1 Zetaproteobacteria bacterium
CGATCAGGTGGAACGTGGGGTAAGGACCACCATGGGTCAGCGGTGTATGCAATGAGATGACGTCGGCTTGATCGAGCAGATCATCAAGGGCATGAAAACCAGAAGGTCCCTCTGTTTGTGCCCGGGGCGGATCACATCGCATTACCCTGATGCCCAATCGATGGGCCGTGGATGCAAGCTGCTCGCCAATGCGGCCCGCGCCAACCACACCCAGTGTGATGTGGGGAAGCTGTATGGTTTTCATGGCATGCAGCTCGAGTAGAACGGCCCACATATATTCCAGAACCGAGCCTGTGGACGAACCTGCTGCATTGGCGAAGGCAATGCCGCGGCGTTTCAACCATGACTTGTCCACATGGTCATCCCCGATGGTGGCTGTGGCGACGAATCGAACCGGCGAATGCTCGAGAAGTTTGGCATCGACTCGTGTGGATGAGCGGGTCACCAGCACGTCTGCCTCTTTCAGGCGCTCAGGTGTGATATCAGAATGTTCCATCAATTGCAAATCGACCTTGAAGCCGTCAAATGCGGCGAAGGCCTCATCGGCCCCCCAAACATGGGCATCGACGATGATGCGCAGCCCTTTCATACCTGCATATTGCGGATCCGCTCGATTAAGGCCGTGGATGAATAACCGCGCAGAAAGGGCATGACAATGACCTGTCCTCCGTGTCTGCGGACCAGTTCGCTGCCGACGATCTCTTCGGGGCGGTAGTCGCCGCCTTTGACTAGGACATCGGGCATCAATACCCGAATGAGCTCCAGCGGAGTGTCTTCCGTGAACGGAACGACAAGATCCACGCAGCGCAGGGCAGCAAGCATGCGTGCTCGGTCGCAGAGGGGGTTGATGGGTCTGGTAGGGCCCTTGATACGACGGATGGATGCATCGTCATTGATGCCAATGACGAGGCGGTCTCCCAGCTTGCTCGCCTTTTCCAGATATTCAACATGGCCCGGATGCAACAGATCGAAACAGCCATTTGTGAAGACGATGCTCAGCCCCTGCTCACGCCAGCTTTTTACCCGCTCGGCAGCTTCTTCCCTTGTTAGGATACGCCTCTCGCTCAATGCTGTCGATCTTGCATCAGGTCAACGACTGCTGTTACGCCGGCCGTGGCACGTGCGATATCGATGGCCCGCTGACGATGGGAACGATTGCCCACGATGCCGGTTAGATAGACCTTGCCATTGACCGTCTCAACATGAATGGTGAAGCCAGAGACCACAGGATCGGCAAGCAGCTTGCTCTTGATCTTCGTCGTGATCCATGAGTCGCTGACCGTGGCCAGCATACTGGGCTCACCAACCTTCAGGTTATCGGCATTGACCTGACGTACGCCCTTGACCTGACTCGCAAGATAGACCGCGCGCCGAATGTGCTCACGGCTTGGCAGGAAGCCGGTCAGGTAAACGACGCCATCAACAACTTCCACGCTGACCCAGCGAGCCGGCAGATCCTTTTCGGCAATGAGTTTGGCATCCACCTTGGTGGCAATGGCCACATCATCCGCATGGCGTCCTACCGTGCGCTCATCGAAGGCTGCGCTGGCGGCCGTTGTGCCAACAACGGCTGTGGTTACGCAGCCTTGCATCTGAACGGAGCCCAGTATGAGCAAGATGGGCAAAATCCAACGCATTGCAATCTCTCCTTTTTCAGCGTGTTTCATTTTAATTCATCGCCCAGTGCTTCCAGTACCGAAGCAAACAGCAAGGGCAGCATGATTTCAACCGCACCCTGCAAGTGCACGGCTTGTCCATCCGGTCGGGCAAGCCGTTTCATGCCGGACAGCGCGCTGTGGGGCAGGGTGTCTCGATCGATGAGCACGGTCGTTAGCTGTTCGACTGCATGGCCGAGATTGCGCGCTGCAGCAAGCGCCATGAGCAGAACCTGCGGCATCACCGCATTGGAGGCGATGTTCAGCACGACACCATTGGAGCTCTCCGCCATCAGGCCTGCAAGCTGGCGCGTGTCCATCATGGCTGCAGCACCAATGGACTCGCCATGCGCACTGGGATGGAAATGAAAGGAATCGGCCCCTGTGGCCGTATGCACGGTAACCGGAGTTCCCAGTCGTACGGCTGTATACACGACAGAATGTTCCAGATGTTCCCATTCAGCATCGATCAGACGCTGGCCGACACTTTTCCCGATACCCCAGCCTTCGCTGGCTCCGAGGTTGATGGCATCATTGATCAGTTGTCCTGTTTCATCGGGCATGATGAAGGTTCCATTGCGGATGGAGCTTAGGCTGGAGGTGAACGTGTTGCCGGTCAGGGCGATTTCAACATCGCGCAGCAGTGCAGCACCAGTCATAGCCAGGCCGTTGATCAGCCTGAGTTCGATCAATCTGGTCAACAGGGGGCTCAGCCCGGCATCAAAGAGCTGGCCGCCGCAGGCAAGAATGATGTTCCGCCGACTGCGATATGCTTGGACGATTTGGTCGCGGACGATGAACAGTTGGGATGCGATGCCAAGGTTTGGCAGGCTGCACAGGAAATCGGAGAGAGACCCGCCCGCCTGATATGGCGCACCGAAGTCCTGTTCGCGATGGTTGACCTTCTTGTCTCTCAGCGGCGCGGTTTTCAGCGACTTGAACGAAAGGGGGCGTTGCTTGCTCATGTTCTTCCTCCAAACATGCTCTCATCCAGTAACGTGCAAAGCACGTGCAGGCAGGTGATATGCATCTCCTGGATACGAGGTGTCGATGCATGAGGTATGTTCAGATGAACAATGCCGGGCAGCAGTCCCAACTGGCCGCCATCTCGGCCGGTGAGCGCAACGACGTCCATGCCCTGGCGAGCTGCCTGTTTGGCGGCCTTCAGCACATTGTTTGAATTCCCGCTGGTGGATATTGCCAGCAACACATCACCTCTGTTGCCAAGGGCCTCGATTTGTCGGGCATAGACTTCATCAAATGAAAAATCGTTGGCGATGCTTGTGATGACGGAGGCATCATGTGTCAGTGCGATGGCTGGCAAGCCGCGTCGGTTCATTTCGAAGCGATTGACCAGTTCGCCAGCGAAGTGTTGCGCATCCGCAGCCGATCCGCCGTTGCCACAGACAAGGATCTTGCCGCCCTTCTGAAGGCATGAGACCAGAAGTCTCGAGGCCTGCATCAGCGGTTCGGGCAGTAGATTCAAGCATGCCTGACGCAGTGCAATGCCATCTTCTAGGGCTTGGACGATCAATTGCTCCATGAGAGTTACCTGATGATATCCTTGATGTGTTCGACATGTGGGCCGAACCATGTGCGCCAGCCTTCCATTGGCGTGAGCATGATCAAATCAAAACGGCATTGCAATGCCGCATATTGCGGGTGTCTGCTCAACCAGGCCTTTGCAGCGGAAACGATGCGCGCGCATTTATCCTCATCCATGGCCAGCAGAGCGGATTCCCGGTTACGGTGAGCCTTGACCTCGATAAACACCAACAGATCGCCCTTGAGCGCGACAAGGTCGAGTTCTCCGCGGCCACCGCGAACATTGCGCTCCAGAATGCGATAGCCAAGGCGTTGCAGATGACGCGCCGCCATGTCTTCGCCCCGCCGACCGATGCGCGTGCTCATTCCCGTCTGTGCATCAGCGCATACACCCGTCTTTTTGAGATGCCCAGACGGGCAGCCACCTCCCGAGCTTTTGCCGAAGCAGGCAGTTGGCGAAGGGAAGCATCGTTCAGGTGCGCCATGATGGTTTCATCATCCACTTCTACTGTTTCACTGGCAGGAGCGAGCAAAACAACGCATTCGCCGCGAATGGGCTGGTTTTCGAAATGCTGGATCAGCCTGCCGATGGGTAGGGTGATGATTTCCTCATGCAGTTTGGTCAGTTCGCGCGCCACGCAGGCCAGACGTTCCTGACCACAGATCTTGGCAAGATCGTGGAGTGTGTTCAGCAGTCGGTGGGGAGATTCGAAGAAGATCTGTGTCGCCGTATCCTCAGTCAGCTTTTGCAGCGTCAACCATCGGCTGCGTCCTGAACGGGGCAAGAAACCATGGAACCGGAACGGTTGCGGAGGGAGGGCGCTGGCGCATAGGGCGGCCGTAATGCTTGATGGCCCCGGCACAGGCACGATGCGTAAACCGTTGCGCCTGGCAGCCGCAACCAGATGGTATCCGGGATCGCTCATCAGAGGTGTCCCTGCATCGGACACCAATGCCACGTCTTCACCGTCCTGGAGAATGCTCAGAATTCGGCCGGCCATGGATGCCTCATTGTGTTCATGCAAGGCGATCATGGGGGTCTTGATCCCGTAGTGCTGGAGCAGTTTTCCTGTCGTGCGGGTGTCCTCGGCCGCAATGAGGTGGACCCGTTTCAGGGTCTCGATCGCTCGGAACGTGATGTCCGCGAGGTTTCCAATTGGGGTGGCCACGATGAACAGTTGGCCACCGGCGGCTGGCTGACTAGAATCCGAATTCATAGGCAGGAAGACCATACCGCTGATGGGAGGTGGCATCAAATGCTGAAGCGATTGCTCGTGCTGGGCATGGGGCTGGGGCTTGCACTCATGACCACCTCCTGCGGCCCGAAAAAGCCTATCCTGGTGATTACGCCCAAGCAGCCGGCTCCCTCTGTGACGCTTGCACCGCCTCCCCGCAAGTCGCGCGCCTTGATGGCCTTGGTGGAACAGGCAAGGGTCTCAGAAGATGTTACCGATATCCTGCCAGCATTTGATGTCTTTATCTTGGGTGATGATCCCGTTCTGCGCGATGAGGCGCGATATCGCAGGGTTCAGGTCATGTTGGAAAAGCATGTCCCCGGGGCCTACCGCGAAGCCCAGATCGTTCTGACCGAATTGCCGGGGCATGCCCTGGCTCCGTATGCCCGTTATTGGCTGGCTCGGTGGTGGGCCGAGCAGGATGATCACGAACGGGCCCTGCAGGAACTCGAGGGTGTTCTGCGCCATCCCGCCCTGACCGCCGAGTTGGCAGAACGGGCTCTGAGCCTGGGGGCTTCGAGCAGTCAACGGGTCGAGGCATCGGAGGCCGTGGCCTGGTTGTTGACCGCAGCCAGCCTGGATGTCAGCAGGCGTGAGGACTGGTTGAGACTGGCCAGTCGGCGGATCAACGCTGATGACTTGCCCCCTTTGCATGAGCGGGGGGATGTGGACCCTGCACTCTTGGCCGAGCTCGATGTTCAGTTGGCCCGCCGTTTTCTCATACAGGGAAGAATGGACTTGGTGAGCCGTATCGATGACTGGTTGGCTGGGCTGCCAGCCCCCGAGGCATGGCGTCGGCAGGTCCATAGCTGGACCTCCGGTGTCTCAAGGGCTGCAAGGATAGGCGTTCTGCTGCCCTTGACAGGAACCTATGCCCGATATGGACGGGCGGCTTTGCGCGGTATGCGCATGGCTTTGGCCGAAGGGCAGGAACAGGCCGTGCTGCGTATTGAGGATACGGGCGGTGATCCCGGTCGATGTGTGACCGCCTATGAGCGGTTGCACGAGGAAAACGTGGATATCATTGTTGGGCCGCTGTTGAAGTCGAGCGCCGAGGCGCTTGCTGGTCATCTGCATGGCGATATTCCGGTGATCGCCCTGACCAATGCTGTTGACCTCGCTGGAAACTCACCGGCTCTGTTTGTGCATACGCTCTCGCCGTTGGCGCAGGCTCAATTCATTGCGGCTTATGCCTTGGAACATGGGGCGCACCGGTTCGCTGTTCTCGAGCTGGACAGGCCCGGCAGCAGACAGGAAGGCGATCGTTTTGCGCAAATGCTTGCAGCCATGGGCGGGGAGGTGTTGGACACGCTTGTGTTGCCTGCTGATGAGATTGACGTGCGTGATCGGTTGCGCGAGCTAAAAATGCGCACTGATGATGAGATGAGGCTTGCGGATCTGGACGAGGAATTGAGCATATTCCTGCCCGAGGCAGCCTTGGAACCGCGCGTGCCCACAATGCTGGATGCCCTGTATCTGGCCATGCCTGGGCGCAGGGTGGCCCTGATCGCTGGTCAGTTGGCTTATTCCGATTTGACTGGCATAAGCTTGTTCGGAAGCAGTCTTTGGGATGATGGCCACCTCCTCGACGATCGTGGCCGCTATCTGACCCGAGCGCGCTTTGCTCGGCCTGCCCAGGACGCCTCGGTTGAATCCCGTCTTCGTGAACTTCGTTTCCTGTATCGGCAGGTCTGGGGGAAAGAGCAGCCCAGCAAGCTATCACTTCTGGCCTATGATACGGCTCGGCTCGCAATCGTGGTTGCGGGCCGCCTCGGTTTGTCGGGTCGGCAGGCGATCCGCGCTCTACATGATCAGACCGGCTTTCCCGCCGTGACTGGTGAGGTGACATTCGATGCGCATGGAGCTGGTCAGAAGCGCATGATCATGTACAGGATCATCGATGGCGAACTCATGCCTGCCAGCTAGCCTGCCAGCTTGTCGTCGGCGACATGGTAGGTTGGATCCTCCTCAACGTTGACTTCGACGAGATCCCCGGCCTTTTCCAGCAGCAACCGGCATTCCGGGGAAAGATGGCGCAGACGCAACTGTTTTCCTGCCTTGGTATATTTCTCGGCCAGATTGTCAATGGCCTCAATAGCCGAGTGATCGGCAACACGTGAATGGGCAAAATCAATGATGACCTCTTCCGGATCCTGCTCAGGCTGAAACAGCTCGGCAAACCGGTGCGTCGAGGCAAAGAACAATGGCCCATGGAGTTCATAGATGCGCACGCGGGAGCCCTGTTCGGTCGTTTCGATGTGCTGCGTGACATGGATATGCCGCGCCTGTTTCCAGGCAAACACCAGCGCGGAAGCAATGACTCCGATGATGACCGCCGTGGCTAGATCGGAGAATACGGTGATGACTGCAACCAGAATGCCGACAAAAGAATCTTCGGGCGGTATTTTGTTCAGCAGATTGAAGCTTCCCCACTCGAACGTGGCCAGCACAACCATAAACATCAGGCCGACCAGGGCTGCGATGGGAACCATCTCGATCAGGTCCGAGGCAAGCACGATGAACACGAGCAGGAACAGTGCTGCAGCGATCCCCGAGAGGTTGCGCAGGCCGCCCGATGACACATTGATCATGGTCTGACCGATCATGGCGCATCCACCCATGCCGCCAAAGAAGCCGTTGACCATGTTTGCGACTCCCTGTCCGATGGATACTCGGTTGCCCTGTCCGCGCGTGCCTGTCATTTCATCCACGACGGTCATCGTCAGCAGGGATTCAATCAGTCCCACGCCGGCCAAGATGAAGGCATAGGGAAGGATGATGGCCAGGGTTTCTAGATTCCATGGCACAGCAGGAATATGTAGCATGGGCAGCCCTCCGCTGATATCGGCAATATCACCGACCGTTCGCGTATCAACGTGGCCGAGGATGACAATGGCCGAAATGGTGATGATCGCGGCTAGTCCTGCGGGAATGGCGCGTGTGATTTTGGGCAGCAGAAACATGATGGCCATGGTCAGCGCGACAAGCCCGAGCATTGTGAACAGCGCCTGTCCAGTCATCCAGTGACTGACGCCGGTTGCATCCTCGACGCGAAAATGATCAAGCTGCGCCAGAAAGATTACGATAGCCAGGCCGTTGACGAAACCGAGCATGACCGGATAGGGAACCATGCGGATGTATTTGCCGAATCTGGCTGCGCCAAACACGACTTGCAGCAATCCGGCGAGCATGATGGTGGCAAACAGGTATTCCACACCATGCTGATCGACCAGTGATACCATGACCACAGCCATGGATCCGGTGGCACCGGAGATCATGCCGGGCCGTCCTCCGATCAGTGAGGTCACTAGTCCCATCAGGAAGGCGCCGTACAGCCCCACCAGCGGGTTGACGCCCGCCACAAAGGCAAAGGCGACGGCCTCGGGTACCAGTGCAAGGGCAACAGTCAGGCCGGAAAGGATATCGTCTCTGGCGCGTGCGGCATGGTCGTAGTACAACTGGAACATGGCATCTCCTGCTTCCCGTGTCTTGCGGGGCGGCGCACTCTATCGGCCATGTGTGTTATCTCAACAAGGGGTTGTTTCAGCAGCTGCTCCGACAGCCTTCGACGTTCTCGTCATGCAAGGCTAGTCTAACGGGCGATGAACTCGGAAACGCAAGTTTCGGTCACCGTTCCTCTGAAGGGGCCGTTTTTTCGCGGCAGCAATCGCTTGCGGATGGCCTTGATCGGACAACCCAACAGTGGCAAGAGCACGCTGTTTGATGCCGTGGCCAGTACCAGCGTGGATCATGGCCGGCTGCCGGGAACGGACAAGGCCTATCAACGTTGTACGGTCCAGATTGGCATGGACGAGGTTGAGCTTGTCGACCTGCCATCGCTGGTCACGTTGCATGATCTGAGTGGCGATGATCTTGAGGGTTTGAAGTATCTGCTTTGGGGCGATACGCGCCCTGAAGTTTCCGCACATGAAAGCCACATTTCCGTGCCTTCGTTGTCCAGGCCCGATGTGCTGATTCATCTCGTTGATGCCAGCACGCTGCTTCGGCATCTGGAACTCACGCTGGAGCTCGTTGAGCTTGGTTTGCCCATTGTGCTTGGCCTGAACATGATGGATGAAGCCAGGCGCAAGGGCGTATGTATTGATGTTGCCGCGCTGGAGAGGGAATTGGGTATCCCGGTCGTGCCGATGACTGCGATCAAGGGACTTGGGATTGCACAACTTTTTGAAAAGGCTGTCGATGTCGCACGTAGCGGGCGATGCCCATTGCCGCAGCCATCAAGTCCACATATCCGTCAGTGGGCGGACGATATCCGCCACATTGTCGACTGCCCCGAGGTTCATCGGGCATTCCGCGTCCCTTTGCCGTTTCTGGTCCGTCAGATCAAGCAGAATGACAGGTATTTCATGCAGGAGTTGCGAAGTCATTTTCCCGCGCTAGCTGCCCGCATCGAACGAGTTCATGATAGGGCAAGAGAAGCCTTGCAGCGCTCGCTGCGCGATGAGGTTGTCGCGGATTATCATGATCGGGCAGCTCGCCTGTTTGCCAGGGTGGCCGAGATCACCGATCGATCGAGAACGATGACCTGGGAGGACAGGCTGGATGCATTGTTTTTGCATCCAAGGTGGGGGCTGGTCGGTAGCCTGGGATTGTTCGCACTGGTCATGTTCCTGGTCTTTGAGGTGAGCGCGGGAATCGATGCCGTGACGGCGGCCCGGCTGAGCGATTGGGTTTCGCAATGGCATCCAACGGATGCCGTCGGCGTCGTGGGGCGGGCGGTCATTGATGGTCTGGTTGGCCTGATTGGTATCGTGGTTCCCTACATGTTGCCCCTGGTGCTGATGCTTGTCGTTCTCGAGGAGTCGGGTGTCATGCAACGCGTGGCTTTTGTGGTCGACCGCTTCTTTCATTATATCGGTCTGCACGGCAAGGTCGCCGTGCCCTTCCTGTTGGGGCTGGGCTGCAATGTTCCGGCCATTGCAGCCACTCGCGGCGTTGTGGCCGGCAGGGACAGGATCGTTGCCTCCCTGCTGATCACGTTTGTCCCCTGTTCCGCTCGCTCGGCCATCGTGCTGGCGCTTGGCGGCAAGTATCTCGGTGGACTGGGCGTGTTTGGGGTGTTCATGCTGGATCTATTGATCATCGCCCTGCTTGGCAAGCTGCTGGTGCGCCGGTATCCCGAGATTTCACCCGGTTTGATCCAGGAGATTCCCGCCTATGACTGGCCAAGCCTGACCCGGGTGTTGCGTGCCACCTGGCAGCGCACACAAGACATTCTGACCATTGTCACTCCCTTGTTGGTTGGCGGCTCGGTCGTGCTTGCCCTGCTGCATTTTCTTGGGGCTGACGTCTGGATTAACATGGTGTTCTCCCCTGTGACGCAATGGATTCTGGGGCTTCCAGTCGAGCTTGGGGTGCCCATCCTGTTTGGCGTGCTGCGCAAGGAGTTGTCCCTGCTGATGGTTTATCAGGCACTCGGCACCTTTGATGTCGGAGCCGTGCTCGACTGGGTCCAGATCAGTGTCTTTCTGGTGTTTCTGATGTTTTATGTGCCCTGCATTTCGACATTTGCAGTCATGCTGCGCACGATTGGCCGTCGGGAGGCGATGTTTTCCATCATGTTGTCCATCGCAGTGGCCTTGGTCTGCGCTGCCGTCGTGCGTGTGTTGCTTGAGGCATGGCGCATGGTTTGCTCTTGATCAGCGGGTCCGATCCAGACGTTTGCCGAGTTTTTCCCTGTACGCGGGGTCATCCAGTCCCGAGGCGGCGCCAGGTCGCATGAAGCTCAGGCGCAGCTTCAGCATTTCCAACCTTTTCGAGAGCCTTGCCTGTTCGTCGCGTTCTTCAGCTATGGCAAGGAGTTGCTCGATCGAATGAATCTCCTTGCGCAGGGCGACCTCAGGTGGAACGAAGCCGGCGTTTTTCAGCACCTTGTAGGCCATGCGAAGCTCTGGGGGCACAAACGGGTTTTCATCTTCGAGTTGAAGCGGACGCCCCGCCCCCGGCAAATGATCCAGTTCGCCCCTTTCCATAGCTTCGCGGATTTTTCGTTCCGCCAGTTGTTCAATGATGCCCATAAGCACAAAGCCTGCACATGATACCGATTTAAAGCCAACTCATTTGGCGTAAGCCATCGGCCAGCCAGGGAGCAAGCTGAATGCTGGCCGTGGTATTGGGTACAGAATCTGTGCTGCGAATAATCCGGATACCGGACTCTTGCAGGCGTCTGATGGCTTCTGCATCGGCCAGGCAATGGGTCACGACGCATTCGATGCTGCGTGCGCCAAGCGACATCAGGGCTTCAGCGGCCCGGGCCAGGGTTTCGCCACTGCTGATGATGTCATCGACCAGAATGCAATGGCGTCCGCTGACAGCAGCCTCGGGGAAGCTGACAGCAACCTCCCGGTCGGCAAAACGCTTCTTGCGGCCAACGAGATAGTCTAGTTGGCAGTGGGCGGCAAGGGCAGCCACCCAGGGCTCGGATTCCTCATCGGGTCCGACCAGCATGCATGCCTGCGAGTTTTGTTTGCGCAGCGCGGTTGCGATGGCTTCTGATGCAGAAATGGACATGGCTTGGTCCAGCGGAATGGCCTCTTTGAGGTGTCGGATGCGGTGGAGATGGGGATCAACAGTCAGCAGGGCATCGAACATGGAGGCAAGCCATCGCCCGATGATCCGCTGGCTGACTGCTTCGCCGGCCAGGAAGGCCTTGTCCTGTCGCATGTAACACAGATAGGGCGCCACCAGAGCGATTTCCTCCGCGCCATGTTCACGGGCTGTTGACGCGGCCAGCATGAGATCGATGAGCTTCGCATTCGGGTTGTTCAGACTGCGGCAGATGATCACTCGTTTTGCCAGCGGCAATGGCAGCCGGAGGCGGTGCTCTCCATCCGGAAAGCGGTGAATATCGATTTCGTGGTAGGGAAGACCAAGCCTCTCGGCCAACCTGTGGGCGGGTGCTGCGTAATCGGAAAAACCGAGGAAACTGATCATAAGCCGTAGCTGTGCATCGTCACGTTCTCGGCCCTGCCGATTTCGTAACCCGGGTTTTGTCTGCACAGATCGCGGGCAAAGCGAAGGTCGGGTGGAAACTCAGCATGGACACGATAGAGAACGTCGCCTGTGTTGACCTGATCACCTAGCTTGCAGTGGATATCAACGCCAGCTCCCTTGTCCATGGGCGCACCGGCCAGACGGGCGATGCGGGCTAAGTGCTTGTTGTCGATGGCGATGACAGTCCCAGAGCGGCTGGCCAGTACATCGAAATGCAGACGGCCGGGTTTGGGCATGGTTGGCGCGCGTCCCTGGCTTTCGATGATCTGTTCCATGCGCATGGCTGCCCGGCCGGATTCGAGGATGTCCCGAGCAATGCTGTAGCCCTGACCGCCGCGCACGTCTGGATCGAACTCGATGATCCTGCCGGCCAGTCGCAGTGATTTTTCCCGCAGATCGGCAGGCGCCTTCGGATCATTGGTCAGAACCTGCATGACATCGCGTGTTTCCAGCACGGGACCAATGCCCCGTCCAATGGGCTGCCGTCCATCGGTGATGACGACCTCGACATGGATGCCGATCCGATCTCCAACATATTCAAACAATTTGCGCAGACGCAGCGCATCGCGCATGTGGCGAACCTTGGCAGACGGTCCAACGGGAATATCGATGATCAGATGGGTCGATCCCGCGGCGATCTTCTTTGCCAGGATGGATGCCACGAGCTGTCCTTGGGAGTCCATGGCCAAGGGGCGTTCGACGGCGATCAGAATATCGTCAACCGGCGCAAGCCTTGCCGTTCCGCCCCAAGCCAAGCATCCACGGTGGGCATGGACGATCTCGCGCATGCGCGCGGGCCCGATTTCCACATTGGCCAACACCTCCATGGTGTCCGCTGTACCGGCCGGCGAGGTGATTGCTCGACTGGATGTTTTGGGGATCAGCAGCCCATGGGCGGCGACAATGGGAACGACGACCATGGAGGTACGGTTGCCGGGTATGCCGCCGATACAGTGCTTGTCGGCCACGAGATCCTCGTCCCATTGCAGTCGTTCGCCTGTCTCGGCCATGGCCTGGGTCAGATAAAGCACTTCGTCGCGATCCAGCCCGGTCTGTCCCGAGGTGACGATGAAGGCGGCCATTTCAATCTTCGAGTAGCGGTTGGCCGCGATGTCATGGGCTATATCCCTGTATTCCTGCTGGTTCAGACGCTCCCCGGAAAGCTTTTTGCGCACGGCCTCCATCGAGCGTGGGGGTTCGGCGTGGCCGATCGTGACCCTGTCCCCTTCATTCAGGCCAAGTTGCTCGAAGGCCTGCTCGGAGAGACCGATTTCCTGGGGTTCGATGATGCGGTCGTCATCGACGACATTGAGCACGGCAAGAATACCCCGCTTCCCCCGTCGCACCTCCAGCTTGCTCAGGGCCTGAAAACCCTCGGTCCGGTAAAGGGGGCAGTCCCGGTGCAGATAGGCCACGTTTTCGTGGTAGGTGTCGATGGCCAGTCGGCGAAGCACCAATCGCTTGCTACCCGGCATGGTTCAGTCCTTCTTTGGCGATTGGCCGCCAACAAGAGGCTTGATCAGGTCCATGGGCAAAGGGAAAACGATCGTGGAGGATTTGTCACCGGCGATTTCAAGCAGGGTTTGCAGATAGCGCAGTTGCAGGGATTCCGGTTGCGTGGCTAACTCTTTAGCGGCCTGGACCAGTGTATCAGCGGCCTGTTTCTCGCCTTCAGCGTGAATGATCTTGGCCCGCCGTTCTCGTTCGGCCTCAGCCTGGCGGGCCATGGCCCGGATCATGCTTTCATCAAGGTCGATGTGCTTGATCTCGACATTGCTGACCTTGATGCCCCAAGTGTCCGTTTGGGCATCAAGGATCTCCTGAATGTCCCGGTTGAGTTTGTCTCGTTCAGCCAGCATTTCATCAAGTTCGTGTTGGCCCAGCACGCTGCGCAGGGTTGTCTGCGCCAGTTGGCTGGTTGCAGCGAAGAAGTCCTCGACATTGATGATGGCCTTTTGTGGATCGATGACGCGGAAATAGATGACCGCATTGACCTTGACGGAAACATTATCGCGGCTGATCACATCCTGCGTGGGCACATCGAAGACGACCGTGCGCAAATCGACGCGCACCATCTGCTGAATGACGGGAATGACCAGGATCAGGCCAGGTCCCTTGACCTTCCAGAATCTGCCAAGCTGGAAGATGACGCCGCGTTCGTATTCCCGCAGCACTTTCAGCGAGCTGGCCAGCAGGGCCAGCGTCAGGAAAAGGATGATCATCAGTGTATTCATGTGCAGAGCTCCTGTTGCTTGGTTGTGACGGGATCGTTGCCGTCAACAGGCTCGACGCTCAGCGTCAGGCCATGTACGGCCAGAATGCGTACCTTGTCTCCACGCTTGACGGGGAGCGAACAGCGGGCATTCCACAGTTCGCCCATGAGTTTGATGGTGCCGGTTCCGTCCTCGCTGAAATCGGTCTCTGCACGGGCCAGCTGCCCAACCAGCGCGGATGCGCCGCTGACAACCGGACGCCGGCGCGCTTTCAAGGCCATGCCCACAATCAGGATGAAAAAGGCAGCTGTCGCCAGGGCCAGGCCAAGGATCAGCTGCAGTGAGATGGCGAAGCCGGGAGCTTGCGTGTCCATGAGCATCAGTGAACCGATGACGAAGGCGAGGATGCCACCAAGTCCCAGGATGCCGAAGCTGGGGGCGAAGGCCTCGGCGATCATGAAGCCGATGCCCAGCAGGATTAGCGCCAGACCGGTGAAGTCGATGGGCAGCAGTTGCATGGCATACAGGGCGAGCAGGAGCGAGATGGCGCCGATCACGCCGGGCAGCACGAAGCCGGGATTGGCCAGCTCGAAGAACAGACCGTATAAGCCCAGAAGCAGCAGGATATAGGCGATGTTCGGATGCGTGATCATGCCCAGAAGGCGGCTGCGCCAGTCGCGCTCGATGGTTTCCACGACGGCATTGCGGGTGTGAAGCACCCTGGTTGTGCCATCGGCCAGCGTTATGCTGCGCCCGTCAAGGCGGTTCAGCAGCACGTCGGTGTTTTCGGCGATCAGATCGATGACACCAGAACGCAAGGCCTGGGAAGCGGACAGCGACGCTGCTTGCCGCACGGCCTTTTCAGCCCAGTCGGCATTTCTGTGGCGCAATTCGGCAAGGCTGCGGATGTAGGCCACGGCATCGTTGACCATCTTCCGATGCATGTCCCCATCATCCGTGGACTTGCCGTTCTTTTCTCCTTTCGAAGTGCCCGGCAGCCCACCGACGGCGATGGGGGTTGCCGCTCCGAGATTTGTGGCGGGAGCCATGGCTGCGATATGCGCGGCATATAAGATGTATGTGCCGGCACTAGCCGCGCGGGCCCCGGAGGGGGCGACATAGGCCGCCACAGGCACCCCGGAGTTCATGATGGAGCGGATGATGCGGCGCATGGCCTGGTCCAGTCCGCCTGGCGTATCCAGGCGAAGAATGAGCAGTGCGGTCTGCCTCTGCTCAGCCTGTGTAACGGCTTTTTCAACATCCATGGCCGTGGCAGGACCGATGGGCCCATGGATGTCAAGCAGCAGCACATGGGGAGCGGAGGCGATTGCATTTGTGGAGCCGATCATTATCAGCACCAAGCCCAGGATGCGACGGAAGGCGCGGAGCATGCCAACAGCATAGCAGACCAGTTCGTACGGGGGAAATGCAAAAGGTTTGGCATATGACATTGTTATTCGGAAACTTAGCCCCGGAATTATAAATTTTGCCTAGTTCTAGTCTCGGATACACTTCCTTTCGGACAGAATAGTGGAGCGTTGTAAAACACCCCGGCTTGGTCCAGGAATCGAACTCATACCTTGAGATACAAGCCTACC
>RFGS01000044.1 GCA_003695905.1 Zetaproteobacteria bacterium
ATCGTGATGCTCGCTCCAGAAATCGGCCAGAAACGGTTCCAGGCGACAGAGAAGCCAGCGCGCCGCCTGAAAGCGAAACAGACAATGATGACTTGGCTGCTCGGCATATTCGGACACGATCAGGCGACCGCCGGGCCGCAGGATGCGCGCAATTTCCTTGCGCACCCGCATGCGGGCCTCGCGAGGCATCTCATGGAAAAGAAAAAAGACCACGATGCGGTCAAATGCATTATCGGCATAGCCAAGGCATTCGGCATTCATCCTGCTCAGCCTTAGGGCATGTCCAGGACATTTGCTTCGGACCCGTGCAAGCTGCTGGCTGGCCACATCCGTCAGATCCATCCCCTGGGGCAGGCGCTCAAGAAGCCTTGATGTCAATGAACCATACACGGAGCTCAGTTGCAGGACCCTGGCCTCCCCATCAGTCTGCAGAAAAGACAAAGAGGCATTCACCAATCGGTCATACTGGCCGAACAAAATGGCATTGATGATCCATCGGTGGTCGAAAAACCAACTGCCCGGCATCCACAAGTAGGCCCACCAATAATGCCGAGCAAGATATTCCGGCACACCGTCGAGAAACCGGCGATACAGCGGCAAGCTAAATCCTTGTCAGCACATAGCCCAGTTCGAACCGGCCGCTGCGCTGTGGCACAAACAGCGGCAGCTCATCTGGCCACAACCAGTTTGATTCGCCAAACAGTTGCCGCATTTCCAGAAGATCACAATGGTATGGAGGACCACCGGGCATTCCCGTCTGCATGAACAGCGCGAACATGCGGCCTCCTGGACGCAACCAATCGCGACACAAATGCGCATACGCTTGTCGTCGTTCCGGTTCCAACGCACACAGACAGGTCTGTTCATACAACATGTCATAGCCGGGCTCGGCAACATGAGTGAACAAATCCGCCTGAATCACGCGCGCATGCACCTGCTCCCGAGCCAAAAAGGATTTCAGCGCTGCTATCGCGCTGGGAGCAATATCGATCGCGGTGACAGCAAACCCCCGCTTGGCCAGCTCCACCACCTCATATCCCCGGCCGCATCCCGGAACCAGAATGCGACATGGCTCCATTTGCTCCAACCAATGCATGAGAGCCGGACTTGGCGCGCCTCTGTCCCAGCCGGTCTCGCCACATCGGTAGCGCGCCTCCCAGGCTTGCAGTTCGGACATGGCATCCGGCGTATTCAAGCAGCCCCCTCCGGCCCCGGTTTCGAGCATCTCAGGACCTACGCAGCTTTTGTTCTTCCTCGACAACCCTCATCGCATCAAGCCCCAGGGTCATCGCCAACACGATGCCAGCCGCCCCACTGGCATGCCAGCCTTGGGTGTTCAGCCAATGACAGAACAGCAGCCAACCGACCATCAAAGGTCCAAACCGCAACCATTGTCCCCAAAAACCATGCCCCCGCACGAAACGCATGAGCCGACCACCAAGCTTGCGCAGCCAGGAATCTTGTTGCCTATAGCCACGCCAGCAGCCCATCGCGACCACAATCAGTACAACCAGGTCCAGCACAAATTTCATCGGACCGGGAATCGGCATGAAGCCGCTGTAGATGATGTCAACAGGCGCAACACAAGCCATGCCATTGGCCAAGCATGCCAGAAAAGATCCACGATATCGATTGGGCGCACCAGCTCGCCCTGCAACAGCAGACGGACCTTCCCGATAAGATGAGGCTCTCCCGTAAACGGAGCCAAACCGAGCACGATGGCCGCGATGATCAACAGGCTCCAGGGAGGGCAGTGCAGCCAGCCCAAAGCCCGCGAGATCAATGCAGCCATGGGCGGATTTTGCCCAGCAGGGCCTCGAGTGGCATGGCGCCGAGCATGGTTTCGACCACTTGACCCCGTCGGAACAGCATCATCGTCGGAACCGAGCGCACGGAAAAGCGATCAGCCAAATGTGCATGTTCATCGATATTCACCTTGACAACGATCAGACGACCGGCCAGTTGCGCCGCCAAGCGTTCCAACACAGGCCCAAGCATACGGCATGGCCCGCACCAAGGAGCCCAGAAATCGACAAGCACGGGCAAAGGGGCGTGCAAAACCGTCGCAGCGAAGTCCCGCCCGCCAATCTCTATGGGCAAACCTGGAAAGATCTTGCCACGGCACTTGCCGCAAACGATTTTATGTCCCTCGCCAGCCACCAGCCGATCGGCAGGAAGGCGGTTGACGGCACCACAGGCCGGGCACGAATACAGCTCCGTTTCCGCCACAGCTAACCCTTTGCTTCCCCCAGCTTCACGGATACATGCGGCTGAGCATGCAGCGTGGCATGAATCAGGCAGCGATTGGCCACCCGTTCAACGGCTTTGCGCCTGTTTTCCGGCAAACCGGGAAGCGTCACGACCACATCGAACGATTCGATGCATTTCGGTTCACCACCCACCTTCCAGTCACACTCCACACGCAGTCCGGTCGTATCGATACCGGCCTGCTGACAATAGCGGACCACATAGAATCCAACACATGAAGCCAGCGAAGCCGCCATAAGTTCCGGCGGGGTCATGCCGGCATCGCTGCCCCAGTTGTCCTTGGGCTGATCAATGGTAATTGAATGACCGCGGGTCGTGGCCGTGAAACGAACGCCCTCTTCCCAGCACACCTGCAAACGCATTACTTCAACCTCTCAATACCCAGGCGCTTGAGCAAGGCCTTCTCATAAAACGGCTCGGACACACCCGTCTTCATCTTCCTCATGAAATACTTCTCAAAGAAGATCTTGGCCGTATGCACCCATTTACCGCCCTTGGCCCAGGTCATATTACGTGGCGGAATCTGTGGATAAGCAACGAAGGCCACCCCTCTGTCACCAAGATCGGCCAGGCAAATGGCTCCCCAGGTGCCGCATTTCTCAGGCTTTTCGCCCTTGATGTCGTGAATGATGTTGTGCACAGCTGCGGTTGTCATCGATTCGATCATGAAACCGGTTTTCGGCGTTCCGACCGGCACAGGTGTGCTCTCCACCGGAGGAATCGCACAGATCACACCGGTCGAATAGATGTTCTGAAATTTCGGATTCTGCTGATATTCGTTGATCACTGCAAAACCCATCGGGTTGGCCAAACCCTCACAATTGGCCACTGCGGGAATGCCGCGAAACGGTGGCATCAGCATGGCAAACTTGTGTTCGAGCGAACCACTGGCTACAACCTCTCCATTCCGATCGACCTCTTCATAGTCGAGGCTGTGCTCATGCACGGCGATGGTCTTGCAATTCGTTATGAACTTGATATCCCGCTTGCGCAATTCGGATTCAAGAAGAAGTTTCGAGTCTTCAACACCACCGAGGCCAAGGTGACCGATGTATGGCTCAGCCGTGATGAAGGTCATGGGCACCTTGTCACGGATCTTGCGACGGCGCAACTCGGTATCCACGATCATCGCAAATTCATAGGCCGGACCAAAACAGGAAACGCCCTGCACAGCTCCGATCACGATCGGTCCAGGATTTTTACAAAACTCTTCAAATGCGTGATAGGCCTTCTCAGCATGATCCACATGGCAAATGGAATGCGTATGCCCTTCCGGACCCAGGCCAGGCACCAGCTCGAAAGCCAGTCGTGGCCCCGTAGCCACAATCAGATAATCGTAATCCAGGAACTGACCATTGCCCAAACGCAAACGGTTTTCATCAGCCAGAATCTCATCAACGCCGGATGCGACAAAATTGATGCCCTTCTTGTTCAGGTACGGCGCGCATGAAAAACTGATGTCCTCACGATCACGCCAACCGACGGCCACCCAGGGATTGGATGGCGTGAAATGGAAATAATCGGTGTTCGATACGACGGTCACCTGATGCTCACCGCCTAGTTTTTTCAACGCATCCTTCATTTCATATGCTGCCGGCATCCCGCCGATTCCAGCACCCATGATCACGACATGTGCCATATTCTCTACTCTCCTTTGCTGCAGCCATGGCCGCTTCCAAACTGAACGGAACGGACGGATCGTTACGACCCGCCGCCCCGCCTGATTTTATCGGGGTGGGCGACCACCCCGTTTCTGCCTGCTTCCGGGTGTTTTGCTGAATAACTCAAATGCAGGCAGAAAATGCGCGCCTGGCCTAAAGGCCAGGCGCTTGAAACCAGAGCTGTCAGCTCTTCTTGCAGGTATTGATGCCCAGCAACGGATACAACGGACAAAACCGCACCAAGGCAGTCAGCACCAACACACCACCGGCAATGCCCGCGACATAGTTCCATGGCGAAACCAAGCCGCCGACGATCGCCCAGGCCATCAAGGCCAGACCGGCAATCAACCGAATTGCACGATCCACTCCTCCGACATTTGCTTTCATAACACCCTCCTTCTGCAGGATATGAGAATTTTATTGACTTCTAATATATTAGTCTGTAACAAAGTCACACAACATGCCGAAACATCACCCAAGCCTTCTCAGCGCCGCAGACTCAAGCAATTCGATGCGCCCACGGCTAATGGCAACCCATCCCTGCCGTTCGAAATCTTTCAGCAGTCGGCTGACCACCTCTCGGGCAGTGCCCAATTCCGCAGCCAGTGCATAATGAGTGGTGTGCACAATCCTGCCCTGTTCTTCTCCCAGCCGGAGCAAAACCTTCGCCAGACGCTGATCCATGCGACCAAAGGCCACGTCCTCGATCAGCTTGAGCAGCTCCACAACCCGATTGCCAATATCCCGAAAGGCAAATTTCCGGAATCTTCCCGAATGCGCCAATTGATGCTCGAATTCGGCTGGCGCCAGCATGCAAAGCTCGGCGTCGGCTTCGACAATCCCATCGGCTGGATAGCGCCGTCCACCCAGAAGACACAAAGTGGTCAGCATACAGCTTTGCCCCTCTTCAACGCGGTACAGCAAAATCTCGCGCCCTTCCTGATCCATCTTGGACACCCGAATGCAGCCCGATCGAACAAAGACATAACCCGGACAGCGATCTCCTTCACGGAACACGACATCCCCTGCTTGCAGGCGCAGCGTGCGGGCGCACTGCAAAAGCTCACGAATCTCGTTGTCCTGCAACAAAGCCTATGGCCCCTTCAGGCAGCCACTGTCTCCAAAGCCTGGCGCAGCAAAGAACCCACCTCATCAGCGACGGGGTCCAGATCGGTGTTGCGCACCACTGACAGCATGGCAGCCGGGTCAATGGCTGACACCTTGGTTTGTCCGTCGGCATCCTGGTAAACAATCACATTGCATGGCAGAAGCAGGCCAAGCTCTTCCTCTGTCTCCAGCGCCCGGGATGCGATCTTTGGGTTACAGGCGCCGAGGATGACATAGGGGCGCCGTTCAAGCCCCAGCTTTTTCTTCAGCGTCTCAGCAACATCAATACGCGTGAGCACACCAAAACCGACGGCTTTCAATGCATCGGTCACCGCCTGCTCAGCACTCGCGACATCGCCATCATAATTCACTGTCATTCCATATGCATGCCGTTCCATCAACAACCTCCTTGATCCACCGGATAGCCTGCCTTCACCCAAGCCAAGGTGCCGCCTTCGACATTGACGAGATTG
>RFGS01000045.1 GCA_003695905.1 Zetaproteobacteria bacterium
CGCCGCCGCATGGGTAAACGTGCCTTCAGGCCCAAGATAGGCGATGCGCATCGGATGCTCCAGCGCCAGACAGGCCCCTATGATCTCCCTAAAGATACCGTGCAGCGCTTCATCCGGTATCCTTGTCCTGTGCTCGCGATCGGCCATTTCGGCATGGCGCTGCAACAGGCGCCGAATGATCGCAGCCTCCCTGCTTGGCACGTAGAAATGGGCCTCATTCCTGCTCTGCTTGCATTCACCCACCCTAGCTGCCAGATGCGCGCGCTGACGAATAAGGTCCATCAATTGATCATCGATGGCATCGATGGCCTTACGCAATCGCTTCAGTTCCCTGTCGTGCTCGCTCATGTTGCGTGCAAGCTAGCAGCAGGGCGAAGCGCAATCCATGATCAAATCAGATGCAAAAGCCCTTTCATGACCATGTCGGTAAAACTCACAATGCCAATGACCTCGCCCGATGGATCGACCACGGGCGCCCGGGAAAGATCGAGACGACCGAACAGGGAGCTTGCATAGCGAATATCCATATCCGGATGCACGGTCACAGCCGGCTTGGTCATGACTTCGTAGATGCTCACGCGATCCGGTGATCGATTCTGGGCCAGCACCTTGCGAGCAATGTCGGCGATCACGACGATGCCGTATTCATCATGCGCATGGCGCTTGTTCACGATCAGACACTTCGTCTCAACGTGGCGCATCTGCTCCAGCGCCTCGCGCACCGTGGCCGTGCCCTCAACCAGATCATACTCGTGCTTCATCACATCCCGCACCCGAATCAGGCTCTTGCGTTCGTCGCTCACAGCTGTTCCTCCACTTCCTCGATCAGGGTATCAATCTGCCGCTCAAGCCCAATGGCATCCTCAACATCAAGCTGGAAAGCCACGCCCTGCCCGCTGCGCTTGCGGAACCCGCCCACTTCCGCAATACATTCGAGAATGTTGCGGCTCAGATGTTCCTCGACAAGGAACATGACCATATCCCGGCTAGCCTCCATGGTCAGCCCGAAAAACGTCTTTCTTGGCTCGAGCCCCTCACCCCTTGCATCACCGACGATCGTAGCCCCGGTTGCCCCGGCTGACCGGGCCGCCTTGATCACATCAGTTGTTTTGCTATCGTCTACCAATGCGATAATCAGTTTGAAATGCATGCCTTCCTCCTCTTTACGGCTCGCCCCCGTCCAACTCTCTTCGACGTTCCAGCCACTCCGAACACCAGGCATAGGCAATCACGGTCATGACCGGAAAAACGCTGGCAAAGGCAATCAGTCCGAAACCATCCACCAGCGGACTGCGTCCCGGAATCGACGTGGCCAACCCCAGGCCAAGCGCCGCCAGAAGCGGTACGGTCACCGTCGATGTGGTCACTCCCCCGGAATCATAGGCCAGAGGAATGATCTTGCGTGGCGCCCAGAACGTCTGGACGATCACGATGACATACGCGGCAATGATGTAAAGCCAGAGATCCGTGCCGGTGACAATCCGGTAGCAGCCGATAGTTACTCCGATGGCCACTCCGATAGAAACGGCCACACGCAATCCCCATGCAGAAATTGCTCCACCGGAAATCCGTTCAGCTTTCAAGCCGACCGCAATCAGCGCGGGCTCGGCCAGTGTGGTGGCAAGGCCAATTAGAAAACCAAAGGCGTAGACCCAGCCAAAGTGATGCCATTCGGCCTCATGATCCCCGATGCCGAGGAACTGCGGATCCGTCAATTGCTTGGCCATCAGCTCACCAAGCGGGAAGATGGCCTCCTCCAGCCCCAACAAAAACAGCACCATGCCCACGATGACATAAGCAAAGCCGCGTAGGATCCTCATGGGATTGACCACCGAACCACGAAGCACGAACAGCTTGAAAAACGCCAAAAGCAACAGGATGGGGGCGACATCCCGCAATGTCTCCAGAAGGGTTTGCAGGAACATTGCCGAGCCTTGGCTCATGGCATAATCCACAGGCCATAGAGCATGACAAAGATCATCGGCAGCAGAGATGCAAAGGCGATCAGTCCGAAGCCGTCCAGGACGGGATTGCGCCCCCGAATCGATGAAGCCAGTCCCACACCAAGAGCTGTGACCATCGGTACCGTGATGGTCGAGGTTGTCACCCCACCGGAATCATAGGCGATGCCAATGATCGAGCGTGGTGCAAACCAAGTCATAATCACGACCAGCATGTAGCCTGCAATGATGCACCAGTGCAATGGCCAATTGAAAAGGATACGCAATACGCCCAGCAAGATGGCCACCCCGACGGATAGGGCAACGGTCAGGCGCAACCCCAGCGCATAGGCAGTCATGTCCTCGTTTGTGGCAGCGATCACCCCCTCATCCGCGGCCACTTGCGCCGCCTTCTTGGCAATGGCAATCAATGACGGCTCCGCAACGGTGGTGGCAAAGCCAAGCAGAAACGAAAACAGCAACAGCCAAGGCGCACTGCCCTTGCGTACGAACCCCTGGGCCATGGACTCGCCCAGAGGGAACAGTCCGATCTCAAGCCCCCGAACAAAAAGGGCCAAGCCTACAAGCACCAGCAAGGTGCCATAAAGCATCCGCATCCCGTTTGGGATTGGCTGACCAAGTACAAACAATTGGAAGAACAGGATAACGCCGAGGATCGGGAGAAGATCGCGCAAGGCCTCAGCCAAGGGCCTGAACATATCCATCCTTGGTCTGAACAAGACTCACCCTCCTGTCAGCAGGCAGGCCCCATACATGCGGCCGAGGGGCTGCAATGACCCATCATCAACTGCCCGAACCACCTTCCGATATCAGGGGCACAAAGGCCACCGGCAGAAGCGCCTGCATGTCTAATTTGCCGTCGGTGTGCTTGCATACCCTGCACAATTGCTGAGTTCGCCCCGCCTGGCCGACCGGGATCACCATGCGCCCGCCCGGAGCCAACTGTTCGAGCAAAGGTGCCGGGACCTCCTTGGCAGCAGCCGTGACAAGGATGCCATCAAACGGGGCCGCTTGCGGCCAGCCGCGCGAGCCATCCGCAACATGGAAATGCACATGGTCGCTCAAACCAAGTTCTTCCAGTCGCTCCCGTGCCTGAAGAGACAGCTCTGCAATGCGCTCGACCGTGTGAACCTCTGCGCACAATTTGGAGAGCACGGCAGTCTGGTATCCCGTACCCGTACCAACCTCGAGCACGCGCTCCGTTCCATTCAAATCGAGAAGATCCGTCATCAGGGCCACGATGAACGGCTGTGAGATGGTCTGCCCACAGCCCACAGGGAGCGCACAATTGTCATAGGCCGAACAACGCAACGAAGCAGGGACAAAACGATGCCGGGGAATCTCTCCCATAACTTGCATGACTTTGTCCGACAAGACCGGTCTTCCCGTGTATGAGGCGCAAAGCCGCGCTTCGTCACGGATCGTTTCAAGCATCCACTGCCTGCGCTCGTTCAGATTCCCCCACCACGCTTTCATGAAACAGGATTCTAGACCATGCCACCGGTCAATGCATCCATCCAGAACCTGCCATTGCGAGCATCACCCAATTACGTAGAGTGCTGTCCATGGACAAGATTCATGCTGCCATCCTCGGCGCATCCGGCTATACGGGATCCGAGCTCATTCGCCTTCTTGACCGGCACCCGCGCTTTCGGCTCGTCCATCTGGCGGCACATTCCCATGCCGGCAAACAGGCCGGTGATGTCCTACCGGGACTGCATGATAAGCTGGCTGCCTTGCAACTGGTCCATATCGATGACCCGCTCCCAGATGACTGCCAACTGGTCTTCGCGGCATTGCCCCACGGCGCGGCAGCTAGGACGGTTGCACGCGTGCTTGAGACAGGATGCCGGGTCATCGACCTCTCGGCTGATTTCCGGCATCAGTCGCCAGAAACCTATCGACAAGCCTACGGCACCGATCATCCATATCCGCATCTGTTACACACGGCCATCTATGGCCTGACTGAGTGGAGTCGCCAACGGCTTCCAGAAGCCAGGCTCGTCGCCAATCCGGGGTGCTATCCGACATCAATGCTGCTGCCCCTGATCCCCTTGATCCGTGCTGGCGTGCTGGATGAAGCTCCGATCATCGTGGATGCCAAATCGGGCGCATCAGGAGCTGGTCGAAGTGCAAAAGTCGAGCTCTTGTTCTGCGAACTCAATGAATCATGCCGGGCCTATGGGCTACCCCGCCATCGGCACAGCTGGGAAATGGAGGAATGGCTTGCCCATTTTGGTGGCCAGCCCCTTCGCGTACGCTTTGTACCACATATCCTGCCCATGAACCGCGGCATGCTGACCACACTCCATCTGAGCGGAAGGGACGCCTCATCATGGCGTGACATCCTGCAGCAGAACTATGCGAACGAACCCTTTGTAAGGCTCCTACCTGAGGGGAACCTGCCATCGACCGCCTCCGTTGCTGGTTCCAACCGCTGCGACATCGGCTTGAGCCCTTTAGACAATGATGAATGCGTCGTCATTAGCTGCATAGACAACCTGCTCAAGGGAGCAGCGGGTCAAGCCATTCAAAATGCCAATGTCATGTTCGGTCTTGATGAAACCTGCGGATTGCCAGACCTGCCCTGCTGGCCCTGATGCGCCAACCCCCGGAAAACATCCCCAAGCGCTTTTACCGCCTGCTGCAACGAGCCAAACACCGCTCCATCACCCTTCCCCTTGCACATGCGATCCTTCTTTCTGCGGCCCTGTTCGGTCTTGGCGTTGCACTATCATCGTTACTTACCGCCTCCAGCATCTCGGAACAGGAACGACTTGAACGGGAAAATGCACGCCTTTCGTGGAAGGTCGACCAGCTAAAGAAACGCGTGGCAGATGCAGAATCGAAACTGACACTACAGACCGAGCAACTGCGACAGCAAAAAAAGGAAATCGCCACTCGCGAACAGGAAATGCAGCCCCTGAAAAAAAGGCTGAGCATGCTGGAAAGCATTCTGGCCAAGCGGCGCGAGAAAGGCATTCATCTGCTGGCTGGCTCCAGCCAATGGGTTGACGATGGCCTTGAGTTGAACCTCGTTCTGGTCAAAGGCGGCAACTATCCTCGGGAGATTGACGGGCATATCGAGGTGCTGGCCCTTCGACCGGATGACATGGTCGAGGCGCTGAGGTTCAAGGACAACCGCAAAGCCATCACTTTCCGGATCCGCACACATGCCCTTGTGCATGAGGTGATTCCATGGCAGAAAAGCTGGCGCCCCAAGCAGCTTGTGATCGTGCTCCGCGATCACCACGAGAGGGAACTTGCGCGCATGAGCATCTGGGTGCAACACCCGGCAGTCCCTGCCATGGAGGAGAGGCATTCATGATCAAACCATAC
Organism: Zetaproteobacteria bacterium; assembly: GCA_003695905.1. GTDB lineage: Bacteria > Pseudomonadota > Zetaproteobacteria > Mariprofundales > Mariprofundaceae > J005. The sequence continues at coordinate 5,301 of RFGS01000045.1, forward strand.
CGTCATTGGCATCCGCAGTGCGATCAACCTGCTTTCGTCGCCCCATCGGCTGAGGTCATCGGCTGCGTCCGCATCGGTCGGGATGCAAGCATCTGGTACCAGAGTGTGCTCCGGGGCGATGTCCATGATATCCATATCGGCCATCGCACCAATATTCAGGACCATTGCATCCTGCACACGAGCCACGGCGTCAGTCCGTGCATGGTGGGAAACGAGGTAACCGTGGGACACCGAGTGATTCTGCACGGCTGTGAAATCGGTGACTGGTGCTTGATCGGCATGGGGGCCATCGTCATGGACAAAGCCGTTCTTGAACCCGAGTGCCTGCTTGCAGCCGGCAGCCTCGTTCCGGAAGGTAAAGTGCTGCGCGGCGGATACCTCTATGCAGGCATCCCTGCCAGACAGAAGCGGGAGTTGACCAGCGAGGAGCGCCATTTCCTTCATCAGTCAGCTGAGCACTATGTCGAACTTGCCAGGAGTCATGCCCGTGAAACATGAGCGCTTTGCGGCCATCGACATGGGCTCAAACACCTTCCGACTGCTCATTGCCAGCCCCGGCCAGAACCCTCCCTGGCATACGTTGCACTATGAACACCGCATTGTTCGCCTGGGAGAAGGGCTGCATCACACGGGACGCCTGAGCGAACAAGGCATGCAACGGGCCCTTGAAGCGCTTGCATCCTTTGCAGCCAGCCTACGGGCTCATGATGTTCCTCTCCATCATGTGCGGGCCGTGGCTACGGCTGCCGTGCGCGAAGCTGCCAATGGACGACTGTTTGCTGAACAGGCTCTGGAAAAGACCGGCATTGCCATCGACATCATTGATGGCGAGGCTGAAGCGGAGCTATCCCTTGCTGGAGCCGCAGCCATTCTTGATGAACGCGTGCGTGAGGACTTCCTGCTCTTTGATATCGGCGGTGGCAGCACTGAATTTATTCGCGCCCGCGAACAGCACTGCTTGGATGCCTTCAGCTGCAAACTGGGCGTTGTCCGGCTGGTCGAGGCCCACCTGCGCTCCGATCCGCCAAGTGCATCCGACTACGCGGACATGATTGAGGCTGCAAACAAGCACCTCGATGACGTCCTGACCTCCTGGCATGGAGCCAGTGCCCCGCGACATCTGGTTGGAACAGCTGGAACCGTGACCACGCTTGCGGCAACGGCCCTGAACCTGTATCCCTATGATGCGCAACGCATCAACAACTACCACATGAGCTGGACGACGTTTGAACGCTTGCGAGATCATCTGTTGTGTCTTTCCCATGCCGACAGGCAACGCATCCGCACTATTGAACCAGGCCGCGCAGACCTGATCATCGCCGGTTGCGCCATTGTCGAGGCTGTGATGCAACGCTGGGCCTATCCGGAAATGGTTGTTGTTGATGCCGGCCTGTTGGAAGGCGCTTGGCTCAGCATCAGCAGATATCACACTGCAACATACTCATCGGCGCGTTTGCGCACCTGATCCATGGCCAGTTGTACTCTTTCCATGGCCTCGGAGATGGGCTCATGGCTGTCAATCCAAACGGGTCTGCCATACACGATGACACCGCGGGAGAATGGCCTGGGTACATAGAAACGATCCCAGGAACGGGCGCGCCAATGCCTGCTCGTGGCATAGCAAACGGGAATCACCGGCAACCCCGTCCGTTTCGCCAACACAACAACCCCCGGCTTGACCTTCTCTGCCGGGCCTCTGGGCCCATCGGGCGTAATGCCCAGGCTGGCCCCCTGTTCCCGAGCCGAACGAATCATCGCCCGCAATGCGCGGGCGCCGCCACGCGTTGAAGACCCCCGCACTGTTTTCACGCCCAAAAGATGCATGGCATCCGCGATAAGCTCGCCATCCCGGTGCTCGGAAATCAGCATATAGCCATGCCATGCGCGTCCCCTGGCATATGGCATCATCATCAGCCTTGCATGCCAAAAGGCATAAATAGCCGGACGGTCACTCCTTGGCATGTGCTGACTACCGATAATCTCCCAGCGGATGGTATGAGCCAAGAGGTGATAAACGGCGGCAATGGCATAGGGAATCAGACGATCAAGGACGCGGAACCTCATGATGGGTCGTTGGCTTCCTCGCAACCGGCTCGTTCGGACGTGGATTCCTGTTCGAACTGCATGCGATACAGTTCCGCATACAGCCCCCCCTGGGCCAGAAGCTCATTATGCGCACCCTGCTGCACGATCCTGCCTTTATCGAGCACAATAATCCTGTCCGCATGTCTGATGGTCGATAGACGGTGCGCAATCACAATAACCGTTCGTCCGGCCATCAACCGGTCGATGGCCTGCTGCACAAGCCGTTCCGACTCCGTATCCAGAGCGCTGGTTGCCTCATCGAGGATCAGGATGGGGGCATCCTTGAGCAAAGCCCTAGCCAAGGATAGGCGCTGACGCTGTCCTCCGGAAAGAATCACGCCCCTTTCTCCCACGAGCGTGGCATAGCCATGGGGCAGACGCTGGATAAACTCATCCGCATTGGCTGCCTTTGCAACAGCCCGGACCTTCTCCAGATCGACTTCCTCATGCCCATAGGCAATATTGTTCAGAATGGTGTCATTGAACAGGATGACCTCTTGCGTCACCAATGCAATCTGCGACCTCAGTGAGGCCTGGGTCACGTCACGGACATCCAAGCCATCGATGAGAACTCGTCCCTCGCTCACATCCACGAACCTGGGGACCAGGTTGACCAACGATGTCTTGCCTGCTCCACTGCGCCCGACCAGTGCGACCACCTCGCCGGCCCGGACCGTCAGACAGATATCCTGCAGAACATCCCGATTATCCCCCGGGTAGCGCAGCCAGACATGATCGAAAACGATGCGCTCATGAAACGCCGACAGTATGCGGGCATCCGGCTTGTCCTGGATATCCTGCGGCTCATCCAGAACCTCGAACACGCGCTCGGCCGCGGCCAGACCCTGCTGAATCTCATTGTTGGCCCGACTCAGACGCTTGACCGGTTCATACAGCATCAGCGCAGCCGCCAGAAAGGAAATCAGCGTGCCTGGCGTCGTTTCTCCTGCCGCCACGCGCAGTCCGCCGTAGAGCAACACGCCTGCAATGCCGAATCCAGCCAACAGTTCCATGATGGGAAAGGACAGCGCATGCACCCTGAAGGCCTTGAGCTGATGCTCGAGAAACTCCCGGGTAAACCGCCGGAAGCGGCGCTTTTCATAATCCTCCATGCCAAAGGCTTTGACCACGCGAATGCCGGCCACCGTTTCTTCCATCAGGCTCGTCAAGGCTCCCATGGACACCTGTCCATCCAGCGTCGCCCGGCGCATCCTGCGCCCGAACCGGGCAATGGGATAGACAACGGCTGGAAAAACGAGCATGGCAATCAGGGCAAGCTGCCAATCCTGGATAAAAATGACGGCTGCCAGGAAAACGATGGAAATCGCATCCCGCATCAGAGCCGTGACGGCCGTGCTGACGGCCGCCTGTACCAGGGTGACATCATAACTGATGCGTGCAATCAACTCCCCAGTCTTGCGATGAGTAAAAAAGGCAAGCGATTGGTGCACCAGATGCCCGTAAAGACGATTGCGCAGATCATAGATGACCCGTTGTCCGATGTAGCCCATTAAATAGGCCTGACCGTAGTAAGCTGCCCCCTTGATGATGTAAAGCCCGATGATCACCATAGGAATGATGTAGATCATGCGCTGGTTCTCGCCGGTCAAGGCCTCATCCAGTGCCGGTTTCAATGCCCATGCCAGCGCCGCCGTGCAGGCACCCAGGATTACCATGCATGACACGGCAATGGTCAATCGTCCGCGATATGGCCGGAGAAAACCAAGCAGGCGACGGTAAAGCCTCAACTTCATCAGGAGCCGATCATGTCCAGACCACGATCATTGTGCGCGGTCTTTCCCTCCCGCACGTCCAGACGCCCCATCTGCCTGAAAAACTGCTTGCTGGCTTCCAACAATGCCTGGGCGAGGCGCCGTTGATGGCGATCGTCGGTCAACTTGCGCTCCCTGCTCGGATTCGAGATATAGTCGAGTTCGACCAAGGCACTGGGAATCTCCAAAGCACCAAGAACGACAAAGCGGGCCCGTTTTGTCGTGCGATACTTCAGGGGTCCAACCTGTTTCAACTGGGCAAGCAGTTTCTCTGCCAGGATTTGAGAGGAATTCAGCGCATCACGCCGGAACATGTCACCCAAGATCCTGCTGACCATGGGGTCCTCAACCTCCTCATCAATGGACACACCACCAACCTCATCGGCGGCATTTTCCTTGGCGGCCAAGGCCTCGGCCGCCTTGTCCGGCGTGGCGCCGCGCTCCGAGAGCGTATAGACGCTGGCCCCCATGACGGAACGCGTGCGAACTGCATCTGCATGAATACTGATCATCAGATCGGCATGGGCCTGTCTGGCGAGACGTACCCGTTTCTTGAGCGGCACGAAGTAATCACCTTTGCGGATCAGAACGGCTCGCATGCCCGGTGCCTTGTCGATCAAGGCTGCCAGTTTTTTGGCGACGGCCAGCGTCACGGTCTTCTCTTTGACGCCATGCGGTCCTATGGCTCCGGGATCCTCCCCCCCGTGACCAGCATCCACAGCAATAACAAGCGCTTTTGCATGACGCGCATCTGCGGCTGTAAGGGCGGCCTTGGGCTGTTGCTGTTCGCGCATCAGATCAATCACCAAACGATGAGGCTTGCCCCCTATGGGCCTGAGCAGGAAGGAGCGGGGACGAACCTTTTCCCGTACATCAATCACAAGTCTCAGTATTGCATTCTCTCGGGCACCATGCCGAATGGCTTGCACAACCGGATCGGGGAGCCTGAGCTTGGATAGATCCGCCTTCAAAACTGCGTGCCTAAGATCGACAACGATCCGTTCAGGCTTGTGGAGCCGGAACACCTGATAGTCAACCAAGCTATCAAGATCCAGAACCAGCCGGGTATGGTCCGGCGCCGTCCACAGACGAAGATCGCGAATGCTGGCATCGACAGCCCATGCCTGCTGTCCAATCAGCAGGAAGATTAGCAAGAAGAATCCAGAACAAATGCGCATCCCGGTGCTTATCCTTACCCTGCCGACAACCAATGCAAGTCTAGCCTTAGGGCCTGCGAACCAGATCACGCACGGAGACAACCCTATCGATGAACAGGATACCATCGAGATGGTCAATCTCATGCTGGATAACCCGAGCCTCAAACCCCAAACTCTCAATGCGCCTTGTGGCCCCTTCAGGGGTCTGAAAGGAAACCAGAATCCGGTGCGAGCGCGGTACCATGCCCACCCAATCCGGTACGGACAAACACCCTTCCCTTCCCAGCACACGCCCCTCCCGGTCTTCGATAACGGGATTCAACATGACCAACCGCCCATGATTGAGGCAAGGACGCCGTGCTGTCGTGCAATCCACGATGATCATGCGCTGATCCAGTCCGATCTGAGGAGCGGCTATACCCACGGCACCAGGACCAGCGCCCAAGGCCAACTCAAGCTGTCGGATGGCAAGAGGCAGGTCAGCATCCCCAAGGTCGACCTCTCTGGCCTCCCGACGCAGACGGGCATCGGGATAGATCAGGATCATGGGAGCCTTAGGCACCTGCTTGGAAGCAGTCATGCAGGAGAAGTGTCAGAGCACTGCTTGGTCAAGCCGATGACACTCGATATCCACGCCCAGTTGGTCTGCCACTTTCTGCAACAACCCGTCCAGATCATCGAGCTTGTCCCCAGCATGAGCCTCCAGGGCCATGATATAGACGCCTTCGCGCACCTGAGTGGAAACGTCAACAATGGAAATATCTTGCTCAGCCAAGGCATTGGAAACCTCATACACAATGCCCAATTGATCCGCGCCATGCACGGTCACGACGCAATCCGGATCCGGTGTCGACTGCGCTACCTCCTCCTCACTCAAGGCCTGGGACTGAATGATCAGACCCGTACGTTGCTCCAGGTCTGCCAGCGCCGCATTCAGTTCGCTCAGACCCATCTTCTCGGGCAGGCGGACGATCAACATCATCGCAAACCTCCCCCGCAATGCCGTCATTGAAGAATCCTCAATGTTCGCGGACAGATGCAGCATCGCCTCGGCAACATCCCGGACGATTCCCGGCCGATCATGCCCGGAAATCGAAAGCAGAACATAAGACATGGAACACCTCCTCCCGACAGCCTACGCCAGTTTCATCAGCAGTCCAAGCTGACCTCAGCCGAACGACACAGATGCACCGCAACCACATTCGCCTTGAACATTCGGATTATGGTAAACAAAGGATGAGGATAGAAGATCCTGTTGGAAATCGATCCGGATACCTTTCAGACCAAGGTCGTAGGAAGCCCTGTCAATATAGAGACATCCAGGTTCAAGATCGAGCTTTAGGTCGGCTGGATCCGGCTGTTCGACATAATCCAGGACATATTCATAACCGGAACATCCGGCCTGACGCAGGGCAAGACGCAAACCGGCACAATGCCGCTGCTTTAGCAGTTCCTTCATGCGCAGACGCGCTGAATCGGTCAAGACAATATCAACATCCATATCTTCGCTCCTATGGGATCATGCCAGCCATGGCCTGCAAACGCTGCCTGATGTGCCTGAGTTCCTGGACAAGCGCCAAGCCATCCTCCGAGGCATTGCCCGGTCCGAAACTGACCCTCACGGCGCCGCGTGCAAGCTCCGGTCGTACCCCCATGGCCAACAGCACATGAGAAGGCTCACGCTTACCTGATGAACAGGCCGAGCCGGAAGCCACGGCGAAGCCGGCAAGATCCAGTTGCATCAACAGGGTCTCTCCATCCAGACCGGGAACCGAAAACAGGCTGGTATTGGCTACACGCTCCGTGTCACGGCCAAACACAACGGCATCCGGAATGAACTCCGCAAGCGCCTGCTCGAATGCATCCCGCATGCATGCATACGGTGAAAAATCAGCCTCCCGAAGGGCCGCTGCAAAGGCCACGATCCCGGCAACGTTCTCTGTCCCTGAGCGGCGCTTGCGCTCCTGTCCCCCTCCAGGGGCCAATTCTCGCACCTTGATACCTCGCCTGACCACCAGGGCGCCGACGCCGCGAGGCCCACCGATCTTGTGTGCTGACAGGGCCACAAAGTCAGCATCCATGGACAGGCAATTCATCGGCAACTTCCCCAAGGCCTGAACAGCATCCACAAGCACCGGCACCCCCATGGCACGGCAATGTCGGACAACCTCCTCGACAGGCTGAACGACCCCGGATTCGTTGTTGGCCCACATGATGCAGACAAGCCTGGTTGAGGCATCGATGTGACGGATGAACTCCTTGGCCGAGACTTTGCCATGGCTGTCCGGGCGCACTCGAACAAGTTGCCAGCCCCTCTCATTGGCTTCCCGCGTGTCCCAGCGGGAAAGAGGCTGAAGCACGGCCGGATGCTCGATGGCTGAGGTCACGATTTTCCCCGGCGCGCAGCCATGCAAAACACTTTGGATGGCAATATTGTCCGATTCTGTCCCACCGGAAGTGAAGACAATGCTGCCGGGATCAGCATGAATGCATGCCGCTATGGCCTCTCGGGCATCCTCAAGCGCCCGTCGGGCCTCTCGTCCCGCCCAATGCAAGCTCGACGGATTGCCAACAAGATCACGCGCTGCCCTAACATAGGCATCAAGGGCTGATGCCCTCATCGGTGAAGTGGCATTATGGTCAAGATACCGACGCAATCCGAGCATCCATACGGACTTCATCACCCTGATTCAAGTACTGGGAAACATCAGCCAGTTCGATCCTGTCAAGGAACACTTCGCCATCCCTGACCTGCTGAATGGTTACGGCATCGAGAAAACGATAGATGTGCAGCCCCAGGGCCTCCCAAAGCTGGTGGGTATCACAGCGGTTGCCCCGATGACATCCACGAACCCCGTTCTCGCACATGGTCGTGTGCACGGGTTCATTGACCGCACGAATAACTTCCGCAACCGTGATCTCCGAAGGATCGCGCGCCATGGTATAGCCACCGCCCGGACCACGAACCGAATTGACCAGGCCAGCCTCCCTGAGCTTGCGAAACAACTGTTCGAGATAGGAAAGCGATATGAACTGACGTTCGGAAATCGCAGCCAGGGTCACGGGCCCACCCTTTTGCTGCTTGCTCAAATCCACCATTGCTGATACGGCATACCGCCCCTTGCTCGTCAAACGCATTCCAAGCCTCCTGCCAGAATAACCCTTCTGTCAGATCGGATATTATATACCATACTGTTTTGGTCAAGTATTATGACTGCTGCTTCGGGAACAGTATACCCGCCATGGTCTATTTACGCCTATGCCCTGCGAGCAAACAACATCTTAGTCCGATTTTTCGGCATCCAAACGACCCCTAGATGCCTTCCCCTCCAAGGAATCGCTCCAGCTTTTCTTGTTCCTTGTGCAGGTCCTGCTCCAAATCCCTGCTGCGCCGGTCCCTGCTGCTTTCAGGATGAAAGGCATCAATGCGGGCATTAACATCATCGATCATCTTGAGCACATGCTCCAGGGCTTCAGCCACCGGGTTGGCCAGCAAATGATGATCCAGATTGATTCTGCCATTTTCGATCAGCGACTCTGTCGACCCCACGATGGTTCCGGGAATGCCGACAACCGTCGAATGGGCAGGCACATCACGCAGGACAACCGAATTGGCACCAATGCGTGACTGTTCACCAATCGTGATCGGTCCAAGCACCTTAGCACCAGCTCCGACAATGACACCATCGTGCAATGTGGGATGGCGCTTTGTCTTTTCCCAGGTCGTTCCTCCCAGCGTTACCCCATGATACAGGGTCACGTCATCACCAATCTCCGTGGTCTCACCGATGACCACGCCCATGCCATGATCGATGAAAAAACGCCTGCCAATACGTGCACCTGGATGAATCTCGATGCCGGTCAACCAGCGCATGACATGGGACACGAATCGACCGAGCCACTTGAAGCCATGCTTCCATAGAAAATGCGCCAGACGATAGCCCCAGACGGCATGCAACCCTGGATAGCAGGTCAGCACCTCCCAGACCGAACGGGTGGCCGGGTCCCGGTCAAAAGCCATGCGAATGTCTTCACGGAATCGTTCAAGCATGAGGCAAGGCTAGCAGGACCTCTAAGGAAACGACAGCCAGCAAGCGCTTACGCCTGCAAAGCTTGTTGCATTGCAGGCAACTGCTCCTCGCTAGCTGCCACAGTCCAGAGCGTGGGCTTGCACAATTGCAAGCGGACCCAGCCGATCAGTTCATCAAGCTCGACCCGATCAACGGCTTGCGTCCATGCCACAGGGGATCTGAGCATAGGATCATCCAGTCTCGAACCGAGATAAAGCATCTGTCCCTCCACCGAATCCATGCCCATACGCAATTGGACCCGAAGCTGGCTTTTAGCCCGACGAAGGTCCCGCTCATTGAGCCGCTGGGGGAACGCTTGCAGCACCTCTCTGAGCACATCGATACAGCGCCGTCCATGCTCGGGTGAGCAACTGCAAGAGATGCCCCAAGTGCCAACATCGCTCAGCAGGTTCAAATGGGAGGCAATGCTGTAAGCCAGCCCTCGCTTTTCCCTGACCTCACGGAACAGGTGGGAGCTCATGCCACCGCCGAGCATCTGGTTTGCCAGCCAGGCCAGAGGACGTTCCTCGGCTGCAGCATGGATGCAGGGCCAGGACACCAGTAGATGTGCCTGCTCTCCCTCCCTGCTCAACGTCTGCACACCAGACGATGGTGAAGGGGCCGTCCTGGCCGTGCGCGCGGATGCCGATCGCCAGTGAATGGCTGATGCAGCATCCACCAGTGACTCATGCCTGATATTACCCGCGGCTGCCAGCAACAAGCGAGATCCCCCGTAATTGTCCTCGAGATGCCGGCGAAGGTCTTCGGCATGCAGCGTGGCCAATGATGAACGGGTTCCCAGGATGCTTCTTCCCAAGGCATGATCCGGAAACAGCGCGCTCACATGCTGATCCATGACCCATTCTTCCGGGGCATCCTCAACCATGGCCATCTCCGAATAGATGACCTCACGCTCCTTTTCCCATTCCTCTTCAGGCAGATGCGGGGAGCACACCATGGCCGCAAGAAGCTCCAGGGCCTCTGCCCATGACTCATGAAGCACCTGCATATGGAAGCAAGTGCGTTCCCGCGAGGTGAACGCATTGGCGTTGCCACCAAGCGCATCCAGCCGCTCGGAAAGCGCATGCACATCCCAAGGACCTGCACCCTTGAAGACCATATGCTCAAGGGCATGGCTGGCTCCATGCATGACCGCAGCTTCATCGCGACTGCCGACATCCGCAAACAGCCCCAGTGCGACGCTCTGCGCCCGCGGCATATCGAGCGTGATCACCCGCAGGCCAGAAGGCAGCTCCGTTTCCCTGGCATAAGACGTCATGTGGCGAAGATCAAAGGAAAAACGGGCGCATTTGAAGCGCCCGTTCCCATTTGAGAGATTCGACCAGAGGATCAGGCTTCATCCTGAACGGCCTTCATCGAAAGACGGATGCGTCCGTTCCGGTCCACCTCAAGCACCTTTACGCGCACCTGCTGCCCTTCCTTGAGTTCATCGCTGACCTTATCGACACGATGATGTGCTATCTGGGAGATGTGCACGAGACCATCTGTATTGCCCAAAATACGTACAAAGGCCCCGAAGTCCATCAACTTGACCACGGTACCTTCGTAAACGCGACCGACCTCGACCTCCGCCGTGATGTCCTCGATGCGCTTCTTGGCCGCCTCTCCGGCTTCCGATGTCACGGCAAAAACCTTGACCGTACCATCATCCTCAATGTCGATCTTGGCACCTGTCTCTTCCACGATGCCCTTGATGACCTTTCCGCCGGGTCCGATCAAATCACGGATCTTGTCGGGATTGATCTTCATGGTGAACATGCGTGGGGCATGGGAGGCAACCGCCGGACGAGGTGCCTGAATGCACTTGGCCATTTCACCAAGGATGTGCATGCGCGCCTCTCTGGCCTGGGCCAAGGCCTGTTCCATGATCTCACGCGTCAGCCCGCCGATCTTGATATCAAGCTGGAATGTCGTGACGCCTTCAGTAGTTCCCGCGACCTTGAAATCCATGTCACCGAGATGATCCTCATCTCCAAGGATGTCCGTCAGAACGGCATATCCATCCTTCTCAAGAATCAGGCCCATGGCCACACCTGCCACTGGGCGCTTGATGGGCACGCCTGCATCCATTAGCGCGAGGGAGGCACCGCAAACCGTGGCCATGGAAGATGATCCGTTGGACTCGGTGATCTCGGAAACCACCCGAACCGCATAGCCGAACTCTTCCTCGGAAGGCATGATCGGCTCCACGCCTCGCTTGGCCAGACGCCCGTGCCCGATTTCACGCCGACCCGGAGGGCCCATGCGTCGGACCTCGCCCACCGAGAACGGTGGAAAATTGTAGTGCAGCATGAAACGCTGTTTGGCCACGCCCTCCAGACTTTCCATGATCTGCATGTCGGATTCCGTGCCCAAAGTCACGGTCACCAGCGCCTGGGTTTCACCTCGTGTAAACAGGGCCGAGCCATGCGTGCGGGGCAACAAGCCAACTTCGCAGTTGATGGGACGCACCTCGGTCGTCGAGCGCCCGTCGATGCGCGGCTTTCCCTCGATGATGGCCCGTCGGACGATTTCCTTTTCGAGCGACTTCAAGGCCGAAGCAACATCATTGGCCAGGAATGGGCCCGGGTTGTCCTCGCTTCCAGCCAGCTTCTGCTGAGCCTCCAGACGAATGGCCTCCAACCGCGCGGAACGCTGCCCCTTGTCGGCAATGGCATAGGCAGCCCGCAGCTCGCTTTCAAAGCACTCGCGAACGGCAGCTTCAACGTCCTCGCCGCCAGCAAGTTCCACCTGAATCTTTTCCTTGCCGGCCTGGGCGACCAATGCCTCAATAGCATCAAGGACTGGCTGGTATCCCTTCTGTCCAAAGATCACGGCATCCAGCATCTGGGCTTCGGACAGCTCGTGAGCTTCGGACTCCACCATCAGAACGGCATCACGCGTACCGGCCACAACCAGATCAAGCTCGGAGCGTTCCATCTGCTCATAGCTAGGATTTAGCACGAATTCACCATCTATTAGGCCGACTCGCGAGGCTGCAATGGGTCCTGCAAACGGAATGTCCGAAATGGCCAAGGCCGCAGATGCACCGTTGATGGCCACAACATCTGGATTGTTGTCATCATCTGCCGAGACCACAGTCGCAATGACCTGGGTGTCGTGAAAATACCCCTTGGGGAATAGGGGACGGATGGGACGATCAATCAGTCGGGCGGTCAGGGTTTCCTTTTCGCTCGGACGCCCCTCGCGTTTCATGAAGCCACCGAGGAAACGCCCGGCGGCATAGGTCTTTTCCTGATAATGAACGGTAAGCGGGAGAAAGTCCACGCCCTGCATGGGCTGCTTGGATGCCGTGGCTGCCACATGAATCACCACGTCACCGTATCGGGCCATGACCGATCCTCCGGCCTGCCTTGCTATACGCCCGGTTTCAAATGAGAGAGTGCGACCGCCAACTTCGGCTTCACTGGTTTTGATATCAAACATATGCTTTTCCTTTTCCGCCCACGTCTTTGGCATGGAACGAATGTCAGCGGAAAAAAGAAAGGCGGCCTGGAATCATACCAGCCGCCTTTGATGTTTTAACGACGCAAGCCAAGACGCTCAATAAGCTCGCGGTAGCGATTGAAGTCCTTCTTCCTCAGGTAATTGAGAAGATTTCTCCGGCGCCCGACCATCTTCAGCAGGCCGCGACGGGAATGATGATCCTTATGATGAACCTTGAAATGCTCCTGCAGATGGTTGATCCGCTCCGTAAGCAGAGCAATCTGAACCTCCGGGGAACCGGTGTCACCCTCATTGCGGCGGAATTTTTCAATAATCGCGTTTTTCTCTTCCAGCGCCAAAGACATGAACGATATTACCTCTTGGTTTTTTCTTTCCTCTTTTCGGGCGGCGAACGATAACCACATGGGAAGCCGCATGCAAATATTTCTTGCCATCATCCGATCAGAACACCTTAACCGAGAATCCGATCGCACGAATCACATCAGCCAGCGAGTCCAACCACGTCAGGGGCAACGGCGAGACATGGGAAGATTCCCGTTGGCACGAAGGCCTCGCCAGAGAATAGAGCAACACACCCTCCAACGGCAGACCATCGGTTGCAAAGCGCCTGAGCAAGGCCAAGTATGGTTCCAGCAGCTCTTCCCCCGGTTCCTGCTCATCCCATGCAACCATACACGTCTGTATCCACGTCGGACAATGCATGGCTGAGGTCGCAACCTGTTCGAAAAGTCTGTCGGCATCGAGCCGCACGCCATTGATGCGTTTGGCGCTTGCAGGGTCAGCAGCATCCACCTTGATCCAGACCTCTCCCCGCAAGTCGGCCATTCGGCTGAGGCCCTGGCGAACATACCCCTTGCTCATGTAACTACCATTGGTAATCAGGCGCAACGGTATACGACCCACGAGCCCGAAACGCTCCATGATGCCGCCAACAAGCGAAACCGCATCAGCAAACTGCCCCGAGCTCGTCGGCTCGCCATTACCGGAAAAGGCCATATCCCGAAGTATGCGCATCCCCTCAGGGGCAAACCGATGTAAGAAATCGCCATGCAACATGGCCTCCAGCATGCTGGACAACTCATGCTCCAGGCGTGAAAGATCAATGGCCGGCGCGGCCCCTCTCTTCAGATCTGGCACCTGACAATAGGCGCAATGCCAGTTGCATGCGTTGTTGGGATTCAGATTGATGCCCAAGGAGACACCTTCCGCCCTACGGGAAAGCACGGGATAGACATAGCGCATACCGGCCACTTCACGATCATGGTCGTCAAACGACAGCGTTCGCGCGGCTGCAACAGAGCTGATCTCAGCACTCATGCACAACCTCCACCATGGCCTCCACCAGCAGGGCAAGCTCCTGATCCGTCAGGATGTAGGGTGGCATGGCATAGATAAGCCTGGCGAACGGTCTAAGCCAGACACCCTTGGCGAGCAGACTTTCCTGAATGGCCGGCACATCGACAGGTTCCTTCATCTCGATCACGCCGATGGCACCCAGTGCACGTACATCCGCCACACCCTTGGCCGCTCTGCAGGATTCGAGCCCCTTGCGGAAGGCCTGTTCAATTCTTTCAACCCGCTCCGACCACGGAGACGAAAGCAGCAGGTCGATGCTGGCCAGAGCGACACTGCAGGCTAGCGGATTGGCCATGAATGTCGGACCATGCATAAGCACCTGCCCGCCGGCCTCGACACCCCGAGCAACCCTATGGCTGGCCAGCACGGCTGCCAGGCTCATATACCCCCCAGTCAACGCTTTACCCAAACACATGATGTCCGGTTCTATGCCCGCATGCTCACAGGCAAACATCTTCCCTGTGCGCCCGAACCCCGTCGCTATTTCATCAAGGATCAACAGCACTTCATATGTATCACAGAGCTTTCTCACCTGTCTGAGAAAGGCAGGTGCGTAAAAGCGCATACCCCCTGCTCCCTGAACAATGGGCTCCAGGATGACCGCCGCAATTTCATGACCACGTGTCCTGAGCACGGACTCCATCTCGGCTGCAGCATACACCCACTGCTCTCCGGAAGGGGCTGCCACGAAGAGCTGTTGCGGCAGCATGCCCGAAAACAAATGGTGCATGCCCGTAACTGGATCGCATACGCTCATGGCTCCAAACGTATCACCATGATAGCCATGGCGAATGGTCAGGATCTTGTGCTTCCCGGGACGGTTGGGCAACCAAAACTGAAGGGCCATTTTTAGCGCAACCTCCACCGCAACCGACCCAGAATCGGCAAAAAAGACATGTTCCAGGGAGTCCGGCACCAGCTCCAGCAGGCGGCCGGCCAGCCGGACAGCCGGTTCGTGCGTCAGGCCGCCAAACATTACATGGGCCATACGATTTATCTGCCTGCTGAGCGCTTCATTGAGCTCCGGAACGTTATACCCATGGATGGCACACCACCACGAAGCCATACCATCGACAACGCTCCGGCCGTCGGCCAACTCCAACCTTGCGCCATGAGCTGAACGAACAGCATAGACAGGATCCGGGTGCAAAACCGATGCATAGGGATGCCAGACATGCCGGCGATCAAACGATTCCCAAGCAGTCATGATCTACGGACCAGCTCCAGAGTCAGGCGTTCGATTTCCTCGACTCCGTCCCTCCAGCCCCCACCCTTCACGTTTCGTTCGGCCTCGGCGATCAATTCGAGCGCACGTATGATCTCAGAAGCAGGCCAGTTCTTCAGATCACGAGCAAGGCTTTTCCGCATCGCGCCGAATATGCCGGCGGCACGAACGGGGTCCCGATGTTTCTGAGCTTGGTACCAGCGGGCCAGCAACATCCGCTGCATGCGTCCCCCCAGCCAGGCAGTCATTTGGACTGGCGCTATGCCTTGCTCACGCATCAGACGCGCAGCCAGACCTATCGCCTCGGGCTTCCGCGACGCGACGGCAGCGCACCAGCCCTCCAGTTCATCGGGAGCCTTCTCTCCCAGCAGCGCACTGACAACCTCCAGGTCCAGACACTCGTCAGCCCCTTGTCCAAGATAGCAGCGCGCACGCTCCAGAAATTGCTTGGCGGCCTGCCGCATGCCACACAGCCTCTCAACTGCATACGACATGGCTTCGGGACTCATCGACACCCCATTCTTCTTGGCCGCAGCAGACAGCCAGCGATGAAAGTCAGCCTCTCCAGGACTGCGGAGACAACACGAGACAACGCGTTCATCGGACTTCAAGCGCTTGTGCAGGGACTTCTTCCAGGAGATATCTGGAGCACAGATGATCATGCGGCTCGGCCAAACCACCTCCCCAACCAGGGACAGCAATTGCCTGCTTTGTGGTGGATCTGCCTGTTCGGCATTCCTCACCAAAACGCGGCAGGAGCTGGGGCCAAAAAGCGCACCGGTACGCAACCGAACCTGGACGCTGTCCAGTTCATCACAATCGACCCTCAGATACGTTCCCTGATGTTCACCTGCATCCAGCAGACTTTCGGCAAGATCCATGATGCCATCCCGGTCATCCCCATAGAGATAGGCGACGGCGGCCTGAGACCGCAACAACTGTTCCGGTCTCAATTCCATGGTTTCAAATCACTCAAAAGCCTGAGCGAAATCTTGACCATACCTTCTGCAACCATTGCCTCTGCAGATCCTTCTCAAGCCGGTTGCGTGAGGCCTCGATACTGGCGGGACCACCAGAAACAAACACATCACCTGTCTGGGTCACGACACCACTGTCCCAGGTTTCCTGATCATGCACCAGGATTGTCATATGCCCCCGGATGCTCATTGTGTATTGGACAGCAATGCCCGCACGGTCAAACGCCGACGGCTGATATTTCACATGATCCTGCTGCAAGCGAATTTCAGCTTCGGCCTCTTGCTGCACCTGAGTCAGCTTGTATCCGGCCGAAGCCAAGCGCTGTTGCAAGACTGACACGACGTAATGTGGCACACCATTTGCATGAAGGCTGACCTTCTTGACGTCTTCAGGCAAGGCACCCTTTCCATGGCCTGCGAGATGGTAGCCACAAGCAGCAGGCAGCAGGCCAAGCAACAGGATCAGCAGGCGGGTCATCACGACGGCCGGACCACAATATTCAACAGTCGACCGGGCACGAAGATCACCTTGACAATCTGCTTGTCCTCCACCCATTTGGCCACAGCCGGGAGCTTGAGGGCATAGCTCAGGGCCGTCTCCCTGTCGCAGTCCTTGGGCACGCTCACCTCAGCCCGCTTCTTGCCCTGAACCTGAACGACAAGGTTTACCTCATTGCGCTCCAATGCCGAGGCATCTGCACTCGGCCAAGGCTCAACCACAGCCGGCCCGGAAAAACCCAGCCTCTCGCCCATCTCACATGCAAAATGAGGCACAAACGGCGCCAACATCCTGACCAGGGCCTCCATGCCCTCTCGATATGCTGCACGCGATCTCTCATCGCACGGCATGAAATCAGAAAGCTTGTTACTCAGCTCCATCAAAGACGCAATGGCCACATTGAAAGCAAATCCATGCTCGAATGCATGCGTCACTTTGGCAATGGTACTGTGAACGGCATATCTAAGCTCCCTGACCTCATCTTCATCTGGGGCAGGTCCTTCTGCACCATGATCCAGCCGGTCAAGAAGCCGCCATACGCGGTGCAGAAATCGATGGGCGCCCTCGACGCCTGCATCATGCCACTCAAGATCCTTCTCTGGCGGAGCTGCAAACAGTGTGAACAGACGTGCCGTATCCGCTCCGAAACGGTCAATGATGGCATTGGGATCCACCGTGTTCCCCTTGGACTTGCTCATCTTGGCGCCGTCCTTGAGCACCATGCCTTGGGTCAGAAGGTTGGTGAACGGCTCATCGCCACCTTCCTCGGACGTGAACAGCCCAACATCCCGCATGAGCTTGTGATAGAATCTGGCATACAGAAGGTGCAACACCGCATGTTCGACACCTCCGATGTACTGGTCCACGGGGGCCCATCGACGCATCGCCTCCCTATCCACCATGGCCGTGTCGCAGCGTGGACTGGTATACCGGTTCATGTACCACGATGATTCCATGAAAGTATCAAACGTATCTGTCTCCCTGCGGGCCGGTGCGCCGCATTTAGGGCAATCCGCATGGACAAAACCCTCGCATTCAGCCAACGGACTGGCCCCTCCCGTAGGGGTCAGATCCTCCGGGAGCCGGACCGGCAACTGTTCATCCGGTATCGGCACGGCACCGCACTGCTCGCAATGGATGACCGGGATGGGAGCCCCCCAATAACGCTGCCGGGAGACCAGCCAGTCGCGAAGGCGGTATTGCACACGTCGCTGTCCCTTTCCGCGGGACTCAAGCCATTCGATAATCTTCTCGCCGGCGTCTTGACTGGCAAGGCCATCAAAGGGCCCCGAGTCCATGAGCACGCCCTCACCAGTATAGGCACTCGATTCGAGGTCCCAGCTCCCCGTTGCCGGTCTGATAACCTGGCGGATAGGCAGATCGTACTTGCGCGCAAAAGCGAAGTCTCTCTCGTCATGGGCCGGCACACTCATTACCGCACCGCTTCCATACCCCATGAGCACAAAATTGGCCACCCAAACGGGGATGCGCTCGCCGGTCACCGGATGAATCGCGTCGATGCCCAAAGGCATGCCCTTCTTTTCCATGGTCTCAAGCTCGGCTTCCCTGGTCGGGACGTGGCTGCATTCCTCAAGGAAGCTGGCCAACTCGGGATTGTTCGCAGCCATTGTCCGAGCCAGAGGATGGCCAGCAGCCACAGCCATATAAGTCACGCCCATCAATGTATCCGGACGCGTCGTAAAAATCTCGAGATCATCGTTGCGGCCTTCCAGGCCAAAGCGGATTTCCGCTCCCACCGAGCGTCCAATCCAATTCCTCTGCATTTCAATCACACGGGATGGCCAGCCGGAAAGCTTGCCCAGATCATCAAGCAACTCCTCGGCATAAGCCGTAATGCGCACAAACCACTGCTTCAGATTTTTCCTGACCACCGGCGTATCGCAACGCCAACAACATCCATCAACCACCTGCTCATTGGCCAGAACCGTATGACAGGGCTCGCACCAGTTCACCTCGGCATCAGCCTGATAGGCCAGCCCCTTTTCCATCAACCGTGTGAACATCCATTGTTCCCAGCGATAGTAATCGGGATGACATGTGGCTATCTCCCTCGTCCAGTCGTAGGACAGGCCGAGCCGTTTGAGCTGGCGGCGCATCTGGTCGATATTGGCATACGTCCACTTCGCCGGTGGCTGTCCGTTCTTGATGGCTGCATTTTCCGCCGGCAGGCCGAATGCATCCCATCCGATCGGATGCAGAACATTGAACCCTCGCATGCGTTTATAGCGGGCGATCGCATCACCCAGGCAATAATTGCGCACATGCCCCATGTGAAGGTTCCCCGAGGGATAGGGAAACATGACAAGGCAGTAATAGCGGGGGCGGTCATCATCGGGGGCATCGCTGGCCCTGTCCAGGCCTGCCTCAGCCCAGTACCGCTGCCACTTGGCCTCAATTGTTTGAGCATCATATCGATCGGACACCATCTTTCTCCCTATGGGCACCATGTTGACTGGGGCAGGATGCTGCGCATTCTTGCCCCCAAGCGCAATCCAAATGCCGAAACTGACCGCGTCAGGCCTAATTCGACTGACCCTGTTAGACAAGCATAGCCATGAAGGGCTATGCTTTGGCGATCCTAGAGACGGTACCAGTTGTTGGACCGAAGCGAAGGGTGGTCATGAACAAAGCATCTCCTGTCACTGCGGCGACGCTTTTGCGCGCCAAGCAGCATCGCAAACCTGCCGTATGGCTGACGGCTTATGATGCCATCAGCGCGGAAATCGCCGAATTGGGCGGAGCTGATGTTCTGCTGGTAGGCGATTCTCTGGGTATGGTCTGCCTGGGCATGGATTCGACTCTTCGCGTCACCCTGGAACACATGATACATCACGCCGCTGCCGTCGTTCGTGCCCGCAAACGCGCCTGGGTGGTCTGCGATCTGCCCTTTGGAAGCTATCAAGGATCGCCAGTACAGGCTTGGCAAACCGCCACTGTGCTACTTCAGCAGACGGGATGCGATGCCGTCAAGCTCGAAGGTGGACAAGTCATGGCAGAAACCATTGCTTTTCTTGCCGATCGGGGCGTGGCCGTGGTTGGACATGTTGGCCTGCAGCCTCAGTCCATCAAGCGCTTGGGCGGATATGGGCCTCGCGGACGTAGTCGACAAGAACGACAACAGCTTTTGCGTGATGCCGAATCCGTAGCCCAGGCCGGCGCTACGGCTATCGTGCTGGAAAACATTCCCGAAGACCTAGCCGCTGAAATCACGAGCATGGTATCCATTCCCACCGTGGGCATTGGAGCCGGACCGCACTGCGATGCCCAGGTGCTGGTCTGGCATGATCTTCTTGGCATCTCGGAAAGGAATCCCCCCTTCGCTCCTGCCTATGCGGACCTGCGGAAGGTCATGCTCCAGGCCATCGAACGCTGGTCGAAGGATGTTCGAAATGGTCATTTTCCGAAATTGGAGGAAACAAGCCTTGCGCGTCGCCCATAATCCGACCGAGATACAGCAAAGTCTCGGAACCCTGAGAAAACAAAAATCCATCGCCTTCGTACCCACGATGGGAAACTTGCACGACGGTCACTTGAAACTGATTGCCAAGGCCAGGGAACTGGCCGATATCGTAGTGACAAGCATTTATGTCAATCCACTGCAATTTGGTCCAGAGGAGGACTTCGATACCTACCCGCGCACCTTCGAGGAAGATGCGAAAAAATGTCAGGCATCCGGTGTGGATTTCATCTTTCATCCTGACAATCTCTACACACAAGATGGCCCCAAGGTCACGCTCTGCGTTGATACATCACTGAGCGTACCTTTATGCGGAAGCAAGCGCCCGGGACATTTCAATGGGGTGGCCACGGTCGTTAACCTGTTATTCAACATCGTGCAGCCCGATTTCGCATTGTTTGGCGAGAAAGACTGGCAGCAGCTCGTGATCATTCGTCGCATGGTGCAAGACCTTCACATGCCCGTCACCATCGTGGGCGTCCCAACGCAGCGAGAGTCGGACGGACTGGCCATGAGTAGCCGCAACCGCTATCTCACCCCAGACGAACGTCTGCGTGCGGCCAGTCTGTCGCGATGCCTGCATACCATACGACAAGGCTTTCATGATGGCGAAAGTGACAGCAAGCTCCTGCTTGAACGAGGCCGGAATGTGCTTGCCGGAGCCGACATCGAGCCGGAATATCTGGAAATCTGCGATGAAGAAACCCTGGAACCGCTTCCCCGGCTCTCCCGGAGCATGAGGGCACGCGCCTTTGTCGCCGCACGCATTGGCAAGGCCCGCCTCATTGACAATATGCCACTTTATACCATGGAGGCCATCAACTCATGATTTTGACCATGCTGAAATCAAAGATTCACAGGGCTGTCGTCACCCATGCAGAGCAGGACTATGAGGGCTCCTGCGCTATTGACGAGGCCCTCATGGAGGCCGCGGACATCCGGGCCTTTGAACAACTGCACATTTACAATGTGCGCAATGGAGAACGATTCACGACATATGCCATCGCCGCCCCGCGCAACAGCGGCGTCATCGGCGTCAATGGGGCCGCCGCCCACAAGGCCGCCCCCGGGGACTTGCTGATCATCTGCACCTATGCGACCATGGATGCATCCGAGGCAGACAGCTTCCATCCCCGCCTCGTGTATGTCGACGATCAAAATGTCATCCGTCGCATCAGCCACGGGCGACTGGCTGCCGTCTGACAACGCTCGCAGGACCGTTCATGCGTTACCTCGTTCCCAATGTGGTGACGGGATTGGAGGAACCGCTGGAGAAGGTAGCTCTCAGGCTTGCCCGGCGCCTCGGCTTTGATATCCATGCCCTGCGCGCAATTCAATGTGTGCGACGCGCCATCGATGCCCGACGCAAGCATGATGTCCATTTTGTCTGCCACTATGAAATCGAGCTGAAACATCCGCTAAAACATCTGCCTCGCGGGGTACGCAGGCTTGAGCATTCGCAGCTCGAACCGGTAGCCCCCGACATCTTCACCAGACGTCCGGAGAAAACAGGCTCGGTCATTGTTGTCGGTGCGGGTCCAGCCGGTCTGTTTGCCGCATTGGCGCTCGCCGAGGCCGGCTTCCGGGTCACGCTGCTAGAACGTGGCAAGCCCGTGGAACATCGCATGCGTGATATCGGCCGCCTGCGCAGCAGGGGGGAACTTAATCCTGAAAGCAACATCTGCTTCGGGGAAGGAGGGGCGGGAACCTACACGGATGGAAAGCTGTACACGCGCATCAAGCACCCATTCGTTCGCTGGGTCCTCCAGACTTTTGTCCGTTTCGGTGCGAACAAGGACATCCTTGTGGATGCGCACCCGCATCTGGGTACGGACAAACTCGTGCGCATTGTGCGCCGCATGCGTGAACACCTCATCGGCCTGGGGGTCGATTACAGATTCGAATGCCGGGTTGACGACTTGCTCGTGCGAGAAAACCGCATTCATGGCGTTCGGACAGCCTCCGGAGAGAGCATGCATGCCGAGTTCGTGATTCTCGCCACAGGTCATTCGGCCAGGGACACGTTCGAACGCCTGTATCGCATGGGTCTGCCAATGGAGGCCAAGCCCTTTGCCATCGGCCTACGAGCCGAACATCCGCAGTCCATCATCAATGCATGCCAGTATGGTCAATTTGCCGGACATCAAAGGCTCGGCGCTGCTGAATATCGTCTGAGCTATCAAGTTGAAGATGAGCATCTCGGTCGGCGGGGCATCTATACATTCTGCATGTGTCCTGGTGGACTCATCGTTCCATCACCAACCGAACCTGGACATATGGCCATCAATGGTATGAGCAACGCCAAGCGTGCCGGCCGTTGGGCCAATGCCGGCGTTGTCGCCCAGGTGTCACCCGATGACTTGGTCCGGCACGGCCTGCATGCTCACTCCCTTGTGGGCATGACCTTTCAAAGGGAAGTAGAGCGAGCCTGCCACCAGGCCGTAGGAAATCGTTATGCGGCACCAGCCATGCGCCTTGTGGACTTCCTCTCACGCGCCACGAGTTCCACACCTGTGGCAAGCTCCTTCAAACCGGAGATCGTACCTGCGGACTTATCCGAGCTCTTGCCGACCTGGCTTGCAGATCCGCTGCGCAAGGGATTGCAGGCCTTTGGACGCAAGATGCCTGGTTTTATCACTGAGGAAGCCAATCTGCTTGCCATCGAAAGCCGGACCAGTTCACCGATTCGCATGCTCCGGAACAAGCGCATGGAATGCGTGACCGTTGCAGGGCTGATGCCTGTAGGGGAGGGAGCTGGCTATGCGGGGGGCATCGTGTCCGCCGCCGTCGATGGCCTTCGGGCAGCCCAAAGCATCATCGAACGCTACTGATCACCAACATCGATGGACAGAGCTGCTCGAACACCGACGTAGACGGCCATCATGGCCATTAGTAACCAGATCAGATACCACATGCTCACACCCACCCCGTTCCTTATACTTCATAAATCGACGACAGCCTGCTGCCGGTCAGTAAACCGCATGATCGTTCTCCCGGATCTGTTCCACGGTCACCTTGCCACGCAAGACTCGAAACACCCAGGAGGTATAGAACAGAATCACCGGAATGAAAATCACAGCTGCGATCAGCATCAGCCACAAAGTCAGTTGGCTTGAAGTAGCATCCCACATCAAGAGACTATGCGAGGGATGGGTGCTCGATGGCAGAACAAACGGAAACATGGCCAGACCTGCTGTCGCCGCAATACCGCTTACAGAGAGCGCACTTGCCAGCCAGCTCCAGCCGGGACGGCGGATCCCCAATAAAAGGACTGCCAGTGCGCCCGACAAGCCCAGCATCGGCGCCAACCACATCCATGGGTGCATCAGGAAATTGCTCAGCCAGGCGCCTGTTTCGCGAATGACTTCCTTGCCGAACGGGGTCGATGCAGCATTCGGATCGATGATGCTGACAATACGGTACCCCTCAATGCCGGTCGCAATCCACCAGCCAGCCAGCACAAACAGTCCAATCGTCGCCAAGGCCGCGCCCCTAGCCACATGCCATGCACGCTGTTGCAGTGCGCCAGTCGTCTTGATCAACAGGAAAGTCGCACCGTGCATGCACAGCATCGCCACCGAGACAACTCCGGCTAACAACGCAAACGGATTCAGCAGATCAAACAAGGTGCCCGTATAATGGCTGCGTAACGTCTCGTCGAAATGGAACGGAACGCCCTGCAGGAAATTGCCGAATGCCACCCCGATCACCAACGCGGGAACAAAGCCACCGAAACATAAGGCATAATCCCATATCGCCCTCCAGATCGGTGAATCGATTTTACTGCGGTAATCAAACCCCACCGGCCGCAGAAACAGCGCGAACAGGACGATTAGCAAGGCTGCATACATGCCGGAGAATGCCGCCGCATAGACAGCAGGCCAGGCGGCGAAGATGGCACCGGCACCAAGAATCAGCCAGACCTGATTGCCATCCCATATTGGTCCGATCGCATTGATCAAAACCCGCCGCTCCTCGTCGGTGCGCGCAATAAACGGAAGTAAGGTGCCCACGCCGAGATCGAAGCCATCCATGACCGAATAGCCGATCAACAACAATGCAATCAGCCCCCACCATATCAGCCGCAATGTTTCATAATCCAGCATCATGACCGACCTCCTTGGAACTCAAAATGATAACGCCCTGTATGCAACGCACTCGGACCCAAGCGGGCATACTTGAACATCAGGAACAACTCAACGGCAAACAATGCCCCATACATCAGCACAAATGCAGTCAGTGATGCCTTCACATCAGCAACACTTAGGCTAGATGTCGCTAGCCCCGTGGGCAGAATCTCATATATTGCCCAAGGCTGTCGGCCATATTCGGCAACGAACCAACCCAGTTCGGCGGCAAGAAACGGCAACGGGATCGAATACAGCGCCAATCTCAACAGGCTCCGCTTGCGCCAGGCCGTGCCGCGGCGAGCGGTGACCAGAGCGTAGGCAAGCAGGGCGAACAGGAAAAAGCCGATCACCACCATCGCGCGGAATGTCCAGAACAACGGTGCAACTGGCGGCACCGTGCTGCGTGCGGCCTTGGCAATGATTGTATCATCTGCCTTAAGCGGATCATCCGTATACTGCTTGAGCAATAGAGCATAACCCAGATCGCTGACATGCCGCTGGAACACCTGCCGCTCCCCAGGCGTGGCCGTACGATTGCGCATGGCTGGCAGCAAAGCATAGGCCTTCAGACCCCGGCGTATACGCTCGGCATTTTGTTCGACAAGCTCGTGCACACCCGTCACCGTGCCGGTCAGAGAGCGGGTTGCAATCAGGCCCAAGGCATACGGAATCTTGATCGCATAGTCCGTTTGCATTCGTTCATCATCGATGATGCCGGCCACTGTGAATGGTGCCGGAGCCGCCTCGGTATGCCACTCGGCTTCGATCGCGGCCATTTTTGTCGGTTGATGTTCAGCCACGTAGACTCCCGATTCATCGCCGAGTACGACGGCCCCCACTGCGGCAACCACGCCGACAGCCGCCGCAACGACAAACGAACGACGGGCAAACTCTGTGTCGTGTCCCTTCAATAGATACCAGCTGCTGATGCCGAGCACGAAGACTGCGCCAGTCAAATAGCCAGCGCTAAGAGTATGCAGGAACTTAACCTGCGCCACATGATTCAGGATCAGTTCAGTAAACCCTGTCAGCTCCATGCGCATCGTCTCCGGGTTGAAGACGGTAGCCACCGGATGCTGCATCCATCCATTGGCAATCAGGATCCACAATGCCGACAGGTTGGAGCCGAGAGCCACCAGCACCGTGACCATCAGGTGCTGACCGCGACTGAGACGGTCCCAACCAAAAAAGAACAGGCCAATGAACGTCGATTCAAGGAAAAAAGCCATCAACCCCTCGATAGCCAAGGGGACACCAAAAATGTCGCCGACATAATGTGAGTAATAGGCCCAGTTCGTGCCAAACTGAAACTCCATTGTCAGGCCGGTGACCACGCCCATGGCGAAGTTAATCGCGAAAAGCTTACCCCAGAATCGGGTCATATCTTTGAAGATCACATCCCCGGTCCGGACATACAGGGTCTCCATGACCACCAACAGCAGCGAAAGACCAAGTGTTAGCGGCACAAAAAGGAAATGCATCAATGCAGTAAAGGCAAACTGCAGTCGAGAAAGATCAACAAGAGCGTCCATATCCATCTGCTTACTCCTGTGTAATGTCTTCGTGACGAGCTAGAAAAGCGAAGTCGGATCGACAGTAGGTCGATGGCGAAAGAACAACCACCAAATCCATCCAATGAGCAGAACCTTTACTGCCAACATCCACGCAAGCTCCCGTATCAGTGCTGACCGTCCCATGCGCCTCTCCTTGCCAAGCATCCTCAATCGAAGCATCACCATTTCATCAATGGGCACATACTACATGAATTAGTATATAAGTAAATAATAATATGATTCTGATGTGGCCAAGTTGCCAATATGTCTGACTCGGCATACACCGCTGACCAACGGCAATTGGCCTGCTACCCGGTGCTTCACTCAGCCTCCTGGCACGAGCGACAAAAACAAAACACGAAGAAAACGGTAAGCATCATCGTACACCGGCGCTTCTTTTGACTCTCTGGGACCGGCAACATTCAGTATGCCAATGTCCTTGACCACCAGCCAGCGGTGAACCCGATAAAACGCCAGCCGGGCGTCCTCATTTAGGTCAAGACAATGAAGGTGGCAGGGGCGTCCATACACATCACACAGTCGATAGGTGAGCCGGGTCCCCCGCCCCATAGACTTCCGGTAAATAATCAAGGTGCCGTCACTGTCCCTTACATTCCATTCGGTCCGCTGCCGATAGCACCGGAGCGGCGTTTCCTTCAATGGATAATGAACGGGAATGGGGCCATCCAATGCCCGCCTCCCCCTGGGACACCAGCCGCCAATCGCCAAACCGACGTCTCGTGCAGCATCAAGCGCAGCTCGATCCACACCGGACTGACCGCCTGACACAACCTTGCACAACATCAGTATGAACCTCTCACTTCCAGGACCCTCTGCTCTTCATCCAATCGGACCACAATATCCGCGATCTGGGGCATAACGCGCCAGCCGTGACGAGTCAGGCGCTCGAAGAAAAGCATAAATCTGGCCAGTTCATCCGTGTTCATGCGCTTCGTCGATGGCAGCATTCCCTCCTGTTTGCTCCGCCAGCGGCACACACTTTCCCAATCCGGAGCCCACAGATACAGAAGGCATGAAGCATATGCAAACAAGCGCGTATATTCCCCGCCAAGCCATCTGTTGACATGCCGTCTCCAAACCCCATGCGGGTCAGCCAGGGCCTCCAATTCATTGATCGGCTCCAGCAGACATGCTTCGGGCTCGGGAGGCAACCCCAGACACCATCCCTCAAACAGCACCAAGTCCACGGGCTCGGATACCCTAGGCCACAACCGCCGCGGGCAAGGTTCATCAAGGCCTTTGTCAAAGCGAGGCAGACGACAGCATTGGCCCGACCGGAGAGCTCCCAGCACTTGCTCTCCCAGCATAACATCATGTGTGCCAGGTACCCCACGCGTGGCAAACAGAGGATGAAACGAGCGGGCCATTTGCGCGCGCCTGTCGCGGGATAGGTAGAGATCATCCAGAGACAAAATTGCGCATCGCCAACCCCAGTATCTCGTGCAAGCATGGCCGATGGCCCTCGCCAAAGTAGACTTTCCTGTCCCCTGGGCACCTGAAATGCCTACAATGAGTGGCTGACCCCGCTGTTTTCGTTCCCGAAGAACCTTGCTGACAGGCATGATCAAATGCTCCACGGTTGACAGATACGTGGCGGTCAACCCGTTTCTGGTCAACCATGGTTCCCATATGCGATTGCTGACCGGCATGAACCTTGTCTATAATGAATGACATCATTTGCCAACCCCCTAAGGAGATGTCCATGAAACCCGGCGACCACCAGAAAATCACAAAACGCGCCATCGATCTCTATCATCTTCATTGTCCCGGACCGTTCAGCAGACATTTGAATCGCTATGCGGAAGAGGTTATCGAAGGATCAAAGGAAGCGGATACAACACCACTAACCGTTCGCGCCACGAACTGGCATTTCTATCCTGCAAATGATCGGCTCGCCCCCATCAAAACAAAACTTCTGGGTTTCATGCCCATTACCATCTATCCAACATCCGACCATATACTCAAGCGTCGCATTGAGGAATTGAAGAAGGAGATCAGCAAGGGCATCTCCGAGGATGTCTTCAATCTCGTGGGACGGATCCTGCATCATATTCAGGACATGAGCACACCGGCACACGCCGTACCTGTATACCACGGTCTGGATGTCCTAGATCTGGTGGAGGATGAACTCAATGTCAGGGACAGCTTCGAGGAGTACTCAGAGGAAAACATCGATACAGTACTGGACACCATCATCGTGGATCATGCCCATTTTGAAGCCACAACCGAGGCTCCCCTCTCTCCAGATGCTCTTTATGAGCATGCTGCGCAACGCACGCTTAAAACGCTGTATGGGCCCCATCAGGGGTTTCAGGCAAAGGTGGACGGCGTTTCATCACACATTGGCTGGGACAGCTACTGGCGCCCCTGGTCATCTGATCGGACCGATGAGGCAAGCTTGTACGGATTCGGCAGTTATGGTCCGTTGGGCCATGCCTTTGGCAAAAACCATGTGCTTGTCGGGCAAGTTCACTATGAAGTCCCTCCGCAGGCATGCTCACAATTGTACCGTAAACAACTTTCCTGCATGGTTCTTGATAGCCTTCGTGCCCTGGCCTTTGTGCAGCAAACGACCGGTCTGTGAACAAATTATTCGAGACCAGCCTCCCGCAGCCATTCGATCAACTGTGATTCATCCGCCACGGGTATGCCCAGTGCCTTGGCTTTTTCCAGCTTGGAGCCAGCCTTGGCTCCGGCGATGACCCAGTCACTTTTTGTCGAAACCGATGAACTCACCTTAGCACCGAGGCGCCTGAGCCGTTCCTTGGCTTGTTCGCGGGTAAAATGCTCGAGCGTTCCCGTAAGCACGACCGTTTTTCCCGCCAACGGCGCCTGCTTCGGGGATGCCGCCACGCCAGCTTCCCCGGCTTGAGGAAGCACTCCACGTTCAAGCAGGCTGTCAATGGTTTCGCGGTTGTGCGGCTCCGAGAAAAAATGCCGAATGCTCTCGGCAACCTCGGGGCCCACGCCTTCAATGGATATCAGACTGTCTCTGTCCGCCGCCATCAGCGCCTCAAGCGAGCCAAAGCGTTCAGCAAGCATACGGGCTGTCACCTCCCCAACATGCCGGATGCCCAACGCATAAATAAAACGATGCAAAGCCGGATGCCTTGAGCGCTCTAACGCCATGCGGAGGTTAGCCAGCTTCTTTTCCCCCATACCCTCCCATGAACGGAGTCGCTCGAAATCAAGTGCATAGAGATCTGCGACAGACTTCACCAACCCTTCATCAACCAGTCTCGCCACCAGCTTCTCACCGAATCCCTCCAAATCCATAGCTGACCGGGAGACGAAATGTTCCAAGGACTGTTTCAATTGCGCAGGGCAGGACAGGCCCGCACTGCAACGAATGGCCACCTCATCAGGCTCGCGTATCACCGCCGCCCCACACACTGGGCAGGCATCCGGAATGGCTGGCGTCCTGCCTGTTCCCTTGTCAATCGCCCGAATAACCTCAGGGATCACATCGCCCGCCCGGCGAACCAGCACCCTGCTTCCGATACGGATGCCCTTGCGCTGCATCTCAGACGGATTATGCAGGGTGGCGCGGGACACGGTGGCTCCGCCAACCTGAACGGGCTCCAGAACAGCCACGGGTGTGATGACACCAGTTCGTCCAACCTGCCAGATGATATCGCGTATCTTGGTCGGAACTTCCTCGGCAGGGAACTTATGGGCAATTGCCCAGCGCGGCGAACGAGAAAGCGACCCAAGACGCTCCTGGTACGCGAATGCATCAACCTTGTAAACGAGACCGTCGATCTCATAATCCATATCTGGTCGTTTCTTCTGCCAGCGCTGATAAGACGATAACAATCCAGCTACATCGCAGGCCTTCTCACATGACTGAACAGGAAACCCCAAGGCGCGGAGCTTTTGCAGCAGCGTGGACTGCCTGTCCGCCAGCAACTCCATGCCCAGACCGGCACCATAAGCGAAGAAGTTCAGGCGGCGCGAGGCTGTAACCTTTGGGTCCAACTGCCGCAATGAGCCAGCTGCTGCATTTCTCGGGTTGGCAAATGGTCTTTCTCCAAGTAGCTG
The DNA here is from genome assembly GCA_003695905.1 of Zetaproteobacteria bacterium. Lineage (GTDB taxonomy): Bacteria > Pseudomonadota > Zetaproteobacteria > Mariprofundales > Mariprofundaceae > J005. The sequence goes on from RFGS01000045.1 coordinate 35,133, forward strand.
CTGTTTCCGATTCAGCTCGGCAAATGCGGCCTTGGACATGTATACCTCGCCACGCACTTCGAGAACCTCTGGAAGCCCCTGCTGCTCGAGAAGCCAAGGAATATCCTCAATTGTTCGAACATTGTCCGTCACATCTTCGCCTGTATGGCCATCACCTCGCGTCGCCGCAAATACCAGCTCGCCGGCCTCATAGCGCAAGTTAATGGCCAAGCCGTCTATCTTCGGTTCAATCAGATAATCGACAACGGTATTCTCCTCTCCAAGCACCTCGCGCACGCGACGGTCAAACTGATATACCTCCTCATCATCAAAGGCGTTGGCAAGTGAAAGCATGGGCACGCCGTGTTCACGGGGTCTAAAGGCCGTGGATGGAGGAGCCCCGACTGTTCGCGTGGGCGAATCCTCCGGTACTGGCTCGCCGAGTTCGGTTTCAAGACGTTCCAGCTCCCGCAGCATGGCATCATATTCGGCATCGGAAATGATCGGCCGATCAAGCACATAATAGAAATAATTGTGCTTTTTCAGTTCCCGGCGAAGCTCAATAATCCTTTGTTTCAGGCTGGCTGCATCAGTCGTCCGGTTGTTCACCGATTCCTCCGGAAAGCAGGGCCTCCACGGCCTCCACAACCGGCTCCGAGGTCCAGTCCACTGCCCCGACAAGATGGTGCCGAACCACGCCATTGCGGTCGATCAGGAAGGACTCAGGATACTTGAACACACCGTATCGGCGTGAAACCCTGGCCTCCGGATCATGCAGAACCTCAAAAGGGAGTTGATGCTCGCGCACGAAGCCTGCCAGATCCTCGTCATTCTGATCGACCGAAACAGCAACCACCCTCAATCCCTTGGCTGCAAAACGCTCATGTAACTTGGCCATGGAAGGTATTTCCTCCCTGCATGGCGGACACCAAGTCGCCCAGAAATTCAAAATGACCACATCCCCCTTGGGCAGAGAGTGCATTTTCCCCTGAAGATCGGGAAGCTGAAAGTCCACAGCTGCTTCTCCCGCGCGCACGGGCTGATTGACCTCGGGCAAGGAAAGCCAGAAGGTCCCTCCCAAAATCGCAAGCAAGACAACGACAATAGCTGCTCGGGCAAGCTTCATGGCTGCCCGTCCCGAGCTTGCAGCAAATACGCAATCGCCTGCGCATCTATCCGGTGCTTGGCCACAGGCCTCCCGTCCAACAACACAACAGGCACATCCATGCCATATCGGACCAGCAGGGCCTTGTCACGATCGACATCAACACTCTCCCAAGTACACAAGCCCTTTTTGGCGAGTTGTTCAAGCACCAGCTTGGCTTCATCACACAGACAGCATTGACGTCTTCCTAGCAATTGAAGATGCGGTGCCATCGTTACGGCCTGGCCTCGGGCAACCTGATCAGAGCAAAGACTTGATCGCCATGCCGGTCCAGCATCACCCGCAGCAGATCACCGGGCTTGAAGGCACCGAGCATCTTGCGAAAGGAGGACACTCCCCTGATCGAACGGCCATTGATGCTGTAGAGCACATCGTTAGGGACAATGCCCGCCCTGGCGGCCGGCGATCCCCGCATGACCTCACGAACAACCACGCCCTCTTTTACGCGCGTATGCAATTGCTTGGCCAACTTGGGCGTTAAGTCCTCGACAACCAGACCCAATCGCACCCCGCTCTGTTCACCTCCATGGCCACGCGCATGGCTTGAGGCCTCTTCGGGCATTTTTTCAAGAGTGACCGTAATCGTATGTGGTTTGCCGTTGCGAATGACCTTTAGTATAACCCGGTCCCCTGGGCGATGGCGGGCCACGCGAATCGGGAGATCATGTGCCTTCTTGATGCGCTCGCCATCAAACTCCACTATCACATCCCCGGCCCGAATGCCGGCGCGATCAGCGGCACTGCCAGCCTCAACCTGCGGCACCAAGGCCCCTTCCCGGCTCTTCAAGCCCAAAGCCTTCATGGTTTCCTTGTCGACATCGGTGATGCGAACCCCCAACCTTGCTCGCGTCACGTGTCCCGTAGTCTTCAATTCCCTGATCACAGATTTTGCCAGGTTGATGGGGATGGCAAAACCGATGCCGTTATTCCCTCCACTGCGCGAATAGATGGCCGTATTGATTCCCACGACTTCGCCGCGCGTATTGAACAGCGGGCCACCGGAATTCCCCGGATTGATAGCGGCATCAGTCTGGATGAAATCATCATACGGTCCGGAGCCGATAACGCGCCCTTTGGCAGAGACGATACCGGCAGTCACGGTCTGCTCAAGACCGAACGGGTTGCCGATGGCCACAACCCAGTCCCCTACGCGCATCTTGTCCGAATCTCCCAGACGAACGGCTTTCAGCCCCTTTGCCTTGATCTTCAACAAGGCGACGTCGATCTTCGGGTCTGTGCCGATAATCTTCGCTTTCCACTCCTTGCCATCACGCGTCTTGACGATCACCTCTTCGGCTCCCTCGACGACATGATTGTTTGTGACGATGTAGCCATCGGATGAAAGCACAAAACCCGTTCCCAGGGAATGACGCTCTTGCGGGGGCAGGTTGCCGAAGAAGTCCTTGAAGAAATCCTCAAACGGTGAGCCAGGCGGAAAACCGAAGCCCGGAGGCAGACCACGCCCTTGTATAACCTGAGTTGTACTGATATTGACCACGGCATCGGCCTGCGATTCGGCGATATCCGCAAAACTGTCGGGAAGCGCGTAGGCAGTCCATGATAGCATGCAAAGACTGGCAATACCACCGATCAAACTTGTCATCCAATGTCTCACGAGCGTCTCCTTTGACATAAAGAAATGGTGGGAGGATTGTGATCTCCCAAAAATGAAAAAAACATGAATATTACGAGCCAGGCAAAATCTGAATGGTCTCCCTTCCCTTGTCGATGCGGATAATCCTGCCCATCGGCTGGGAAACCCATGGTCTGCACCGGAACTGAACCAACATAACCAGCCCCATGCCGAACAAGGCGGACAGAACCGAGATCAGCTCTCGAAAGGCAGCCCCCTGAGAAAGGGCATAGCCCAATGAGCCACCCAGCAGGAACCCAAGCATGGGCAAGCCATAGGCAAGAAAAGCTGCCCTCAGAAGAAGAGTGTCAGGCACATGAATGGTGACAATATCCCCTTCTCTGGCCGCGACCGGGTTCTCGACTTCCATCTCGACGAACCGCTGCTCCTGCCAACTACCCAGCGTGCTGCAGGCGGCCTCTCCGGCACATCCCCCGCATGCGCTCTTCCGCAACCCACGAACGCGCGCCCTGGCATTCTTCACGGCAATCACGCTAACCTGCTGTTCCACCTGACCTCCAAGGTATTTCAACCAGAATTCCAACACGTATTGGACCACGCACAGCTTGTCCTAGCAAGCATCGAGCCGTACACTGACACAGTTATGATCCAGAGGAAATTCGACAATCGAGCAGCCATACAGGTTGATTTCCTGGTCATCGGCAGCGGTGCGGCCGGTCTGTATGTGGCCTCCAAGCTGCAACCGCATGGCCGCGTTGCCCTGGTCAGCAAAGGCCCAACCTCGGATGCCAATACTTGGTTTGCCCAGGGCGGCATTGCTGGCGTGCTTTCCAGCCAGGATTCCATTGAATGCCACGTTCAGGACACGCTGGCTGCCGGTGCCGGGCTGTGCCGGGAACATGTCGTCCGCGAAGTGGTGGCCCGAGGAAGTGAAATCATCCGTGAACTGATCGCCATCGGGACACGTTTTGATACACACGAAGGGAAGCTACACCTAACACGTGAAGGTGGACACAGCCAACGTCGAATTGCCCACGCCCAAGATGCAACGGGACGGGCCATTGCTGAGGCCCTGCAACTGCAGCTGAGGCCGTCTCTGATAAGGCTGACCGGCTATACGGCGATTGATCTGATCACCAGCCATCACATCGGCAACTATGCGGGGCCAAACCAATGCCTCGGAGCCTACTTTCTGGCACCTGATGGTCAGGTCGTTTCCGTGGCATCCCGTTTCACAATCCTAGCCACGGGGGGGGCGGGCAAAGTGTACCTGTACACATCGAACCCTCATGGCGCTAGCGGTGATGGAATCGCCATGGCATGGCGCGCGGGATGTCCAGTTGTCAACATGGAGTTCATACAGTTTCACCCGACGTGCCTGTTTCATCGTGACGGATCCAACCTACTCCTCTCGGAGGCCCTACGCGGTGAAGGAGCACATATCGTCGATGCGCATGGCCGACGTTTCACATTTGATTACGACGAACGAGGAGAGCTTGCACCCCGGGACATTGTGGCGCGTGCCATCGATCACGAAATGAAAAAACAAGGTGTTGACTGCATGTACCTTGATGCACGTCATCTGGGCGAACAACGCATCAATCGGCAGTTCCCGAACATTCGCAAACGCCTGCTGGAGCTTGGACTGGACTTGGTCTCATCGACAATCCCGATCGTTCCTGCAGCCCATTACACCTGTGGGGGCATTGATACGGATGTGGCGGGCCATACGGCCATCGAACACCTCTACGCTATTGGCGAAACCGCCCACTCGGGTCTGCACGGAGCCAATCGGCTGGCCAGCAACTCTTTGCTCGAATGCCTGGTCATGGCCGATTTCTGCGCCAAAAGCATCCTGGCACAAACCCCGCCGCCTATACCACACGTCCCAGCTTGGGATGACAGCGGTGTCGAGCCTGAGGTCGAACGCATCGCCATCAAGCAAAATTGGGATGAAATTCGTTCCCTGATGTCTCATTACGTGGGTATCGTGCGCTCCAATGAACGATTGCGCCGCGCAAAGCGCAGACTACTGATGATTCAGAACGAAATTGCCGATCATTTTTGGAGACATCCGGTTTCCCGCGACCTGATCGAGCTACGCAACCTTGCCCTGGTCGCAGGATTGATCATCAGATCAGCCCAAATGCGTCACGAATCGCGCGGGCTGCACTATTCAACGGACTATCCATACTCTCTTGAAGAGCCTCGAGATACAGTACTCATTCCCGATACAAGCGATGAGCTCGACTGTCACTGAACGCTGTGCATATGTTCGCCTCCGAGGCCGGGTCCAGGGGGTGGGTTTCAGATACTGGACACGCAGCCAAGCCATGCAGCTTGGCATCAGGGGCTGGGTACGCAACTGTGCTGACGAAAGTGTCGAAGCCATGCTGTGTGGACCTGAACCGGACCTGCAAACCATGCTGAAACGCCTTCGCCGGGGCCCGGTCATGGCCAGAGTCGAAAGTATGGAAATTCGCTGGCTCGATATAACCCCCGAAAACTCGGGATTCCAGATCATCTACCCATAAAAAAAGGCCGCCTGAGGCGGCCTTTCATGCCTTGACATCTGCGAATCAATGAGACTCAGTCTCGCTTCCGGGCTTCTCGACGAGCTCGATCACGGCCTTGGGGGCTGCGTCTCCAGCACGAAAGCCCGTTTTAATGATGCGCGTATATCCGCCCGGGCGATCAGCAAAAACAGGTGCAATCTCGCTAAAAAGGCGATCAACGATCTTCCGATGGCGCAGCTTGGCCAGGGCCTGACGGCGAGCATGCAGATCTCCTCGCTTGCCCAAGGTGATCAGCTTCTCAACATATGGGCGGACAGCCCTAGCCTTAGCTTCCGTCGTTTCAATTCGACCGTGCTCAAGCAAGGCCATAGCCAAGTTGGCCAGCACAGCACGGCGATGGCCTGTCGGCAGCCCAAGTGATCCTCGATGCTTACGGTGTCTCATGTCTTCTCCTTAACCCTATGCAGCGTTGTTCGATGCCGCATCATCGTCCCTTGGCGGCCAGTTCTCCAGCTTCATGCCGAGATGAAGACCCATTTTTTCGAGAACCTCCTTGATTTCCATCAAGGACTTACGACCAAAGTTGGGCGTGCGCAGCATCTCCTGCTCAGTACGCTGTACTAGATCGCCGACACGGAAGATGTCGTCGCTCTTCAGGCAATTCATGGAGCGCACGGAAAGATCAAGGTGATCGATCGGCTGCGCAAGCAATTCTTCCAAGGCCCGATTGTCCTCTTGGTCCTCCTCAACGGGCTCCACAGCCGTGAAGTCGGCAAACACGACGAGCTGCTCTTGAATGATGCGAGCAGCTTCACCAATAGCCTCCTCTGGCGTCAGGGAGCCATCCGTCTCTACCTCCATGATGAGCTTGTCGTAGTTGGTCTTCTGACCGACTCGGGCCTGTTCAACGCGTGTAGCCACACGACGAATCGGAGAAAAGGATGCATCAAGAAGCAGCGTGCCGACACTGCGCTCTACATGTTCGCGCTCGCTAGCTGGCACATAGCCGCGACCCTTTTCCAGAACGGCCTCGAATTTCAATGCTCCGTCCTCGTTAAGATGCGCAATGACGAGATCAGGGTTGAGCACCTGAACATTGGCCGGGCACTGGATGTCTCCCGCCGTCACGATGGCTGGCCCCTTGACATCTAGATGCACCGTGGAGGACTCGAGGCCATCCATGCGGAACGCAATGTCCTTCAGGCTCAGAATGATATCCAGCACATCCTCACGTACCCCTTTGATGGTGTCGAACTCATGCATTACGCCATCAAACTTGACGGAGGTGATGGCTGTGCCCATAAGAGAGGAAAGCAGCATGCGGCGCAGGCTGTTGCCAATCGTCGTTCCATGCCCACGCTCCAGGGGTTCAAAAACAATCTTTGCAGAACACCCAGGAATGCGTTCCTCAACAGTAATGCTGCGTGGCTTAATCAGGTTCATCGCTTCCCTCGTTCTATGGATTACTTGGAGTAAAGCTCGACAATCAACTGCTCACGAATATTCGGATCCAGTTGGTCTCTTGTCGGAAGCGCTCGATAAACGCCTTGCTTACTTGGCAGGTCAACGTCAAGCCATTCGGCAGTCCCGCGAGATGCAGCTGCCTCAACAGCTGCATTCACGCGCAATTGTTCCTTGGCGGCTTCCACAAGTTCAATGCGCGCGCCAACAGGCACCAGAAACGATGGAATGTTGACCTTTCGGCCGTTAACCTTGACCAGCTTGTGACGAACAAGCTGCCTGGCCTCTGATCGTGAACAGGCCAGACCCATGCGGTAAACCACATTGTCAAGGCGAGACTCGATAAGCTGCAGAAGGTTCAAGCCCGTCACACCAGGCATCCGATCAGCCTTCTCAAAGTACTTCCTAAATTGCTTCTCCTGCAGCCCATAGATACGCTTTACCTTTTGTTTCTCGCGCAACTGCATGCCATAGTCGGATACCTTTGCCCGACGCATTTGTCCATGCATGCCCGGAGCATAGGGGCGCCTTTCCATGGCGCACTTGTCCGAATAACACTTGCTGCCCTTGAGATAGAGCTTCTCGCCTTCGCGTCTGCACAGACGGCATTTCGCTTCGAGGTAACGTGCCATGTTCCTTTTCTCCTAAACCGTTAAACGCGGCGCCGCTTCGGAGGGCGGCAACCATTATGAGGAATTGGCGTAATATCGCGAATGAAGGTCACATTGATGCCACTTGCGGCAATGGCCCGCAGCGCAGACTCCCGGCCGGATCCAGGGCCCTTGATCATGACCGCAACATTCTTTACACCATGTTCGATGGCCTTCTGGGCAGCCTGTTCAGCAGCCACCTGAGCGGCAAAAGGCGTACTCTTGCGTGAGCCACGGAAGTTGGCGCCGCTGCTTGCCCAGCAGATGGCATTTCCTGCCTCGTCGGTAAACGTAATGATCGTATTGTTAAACGTTGCCTGGATATGCGCCACTGCATTGGCAACATTCTTGCGGGCTCGCTTCTTGCCCGAGGTTTTCGGTGCAGCCATTCTTTTACCTACCTCTGTTACTTTTTCTTGCCGGCCACAGTGCGGCGAGGTCCCTTGCGGGTACGCGCATTGGTCTTCGTGCGCTGCCCACGGACCGGAAGGCCGCGACGATGCCGCAGACCCCGATAACACCCCAGGTCCGTCAGCCTCTTGATATTCATCGTGACCTCTCGACGCAAATCGCCCTCGACCGTGTATTCCTGGTCAATGACGGATCGGATCCTATCCACTTCTGCATCAGTCAGATCCTTGACCCGGGTATCCGGATTGACCCCTGCGGCCTCAAGAACCTTACGCGACCTGCTCAGGCCGATGCCATAGATATAGGTCAGCGCGATTTCCACGCGCTTCTGCGTCGGAATATTTACTCCGGCTATACGAGCCACTTCATGCCTCCTTGAGCTCCACAAAAAAGGGCGCGAAGGTTATCCAGATGGACGCTCCTGCGCAACCTTTATCCCTGCCGCTGCTTATGTCGGGGATTTTCGCAGATGATGCGAATGACACCCTTGCGCCGAATGACGCGGCATTTATTACACATTTTTTTCACCGATGCACGGACCTTCACGCCTGCGCCTCCTCAATAAAGCATTGTTTACTTCTCACGGTAGCTGATGCGCCCTCGTGTCAAGTCGTAGGGAGAGATCTCAACGGTGACGCGATCACCCGGTAGAATCCGAATGTAGTACTTACGCATCTTGCCGGAGATGGTACAAAGCAGTTCGTGACCGTTCTCAAGCCTTATCTTGAACATCGCGTTCGGCAGCTTCTCGATCACCTCTCCCGTCATTTCAATGATGCCTTCTTTAGCCATCTGCCTGCTTCACCATCCGTAGTAATTTCTCATAAACCTCATCCGCCCCTCCATTGGCATCCACCATGCCAAAGACCGGACGATTGCGGTAATAGGACAGCAATGGGGCTGTCTGCTCACGATAGACACGTAGCCTGTCGGCAATGACGTCTTCTCGGTCATCCTCGCGCTGGTAGAGCTCGCCACCGCATTGATCACATACTCCCGGAATTTTGGGAGGCGAATAATGCCGATGAAATCCAAAACCGCAAGCCCGACAGATCAGACGACCAGTCAATCGCTCAAGCAGGGTTTCCTCTGATGCGTCCATGAACACGATGGCATCAAGGTGCAGACCCTGTCGATCGAGCATGGCATCCAACGCCCTGGCCTGGGCAACATTACGTGGGAAGCCATCCAGCAAAAAACCCTGCACATTATGAATTCGATCCTCAATCATGCGCACAACAAGTTCATCGGGGACCAGTTCGCCAGCATCCATGTAGGCCTTTGCCTTCTTGCCGGCCTCGGTTCCTTGGCGCACGGCTTCTCGCAATAGATCGCCCATGGCGAGATGGACAATCCCCACTTCTCGAGCCAAACGTTGGCCCTGGGTTCCCTTGCCCACGCCTGGAGGTCCGAAAAGAAGAACGTTCATCGACGCGTCTTCAAGCGGGCCTGCTTCATCAGCCCTTCATACTGATGGCTTAGCAGATGGGCCTGTATCTGGCCCATGGTGTCCATGGTGACGACCACGACAATGAGTAGACTCGTGCCACCGAAATAGAAGGGAACAGAAAGCTCAGCAATAAGCCATTGGGGAAGCAGACAGACCAGGGAAACATAGATGGCGCCCAAAACTGTAATCCTGGTCAGAACACTATCAATGTACTCGGCGGTTTTCTGGCCGGGACGAATGCCGGGAATGAAGCCACCATGCTTCTTCAGACTGTCCGCGGTGTCTTTGGGATTGAATACAATGGCCGTGTAAAAGAAACAGAAAAACACGATCAACACCGTGAACAGCAGCAAATAAAGCCAACTGCCGGGATTGAGCGCCGCGGAAACATCTGAAAGCCAACCAAAACCTTCAGCCCCCTTGGTGAACTGGGCAAATGTGGCCGGCAGGAGAATCAGCGAGGAAGCGAAAATTGGCGGAATCACGCCGGCCGTATTGACCTTCAGGGGCAGAAAGGATGCCTTTCCGCCATAGACCCGGTTGCCAACCTGCCGTTTAGCATACTGGATTGGGATGCGACGCTGCGCACGCTCAAACCAAACCACGATGCCAGTCACAGCCAGGGCAAGCGCAAAGAGACCTAGAACCGTGAGCGGAGAATATTCACCCGTCCTGGCTAGCTCCAGTGTGCCACCGATAGCTGAGGGAAGCCCAGCGACTATGCCTGCAAAGATGATCAGGGAAATACCATTGCCAATTCCGCGCTCGGTGATTTGCTCACCGATCCACATCAGGAAGACAGTTCCAGAAACCAGCGTAATGACAGTCATGGCCTTGAAACCCAAGCCAGGTTCGATGACCACCGGTACGCCATTGACCGAAAAGGTTTCAAGACCGACGGAAATCCCAATAGCCTGGAAAAAGGCAAGAACCACAGTGCCATATCGGGTATACTCAGTGATCTTTCGTCGTCCAGCCTCGCCTTCCTTCTTAAGCTGCTCAAGTTTCGGCGAAACAACCGTCATCAGCTGAATAATGATGGCAGCCGAGATGTAAGGCATGATGCCGAGAGCAAAAATGGTCAACCTGGACAAGGCTCCACCGGAGAACATGTCAAACATGCCCAGCAGGCTACCTTGGGCTTGCTGGAAAAACTGTGCGAGCACCTCTGCATTCATACCCGGCACAGGGATGTGGGCACCGATCCTGTAGACAATCAGCATGCCCAGCGTGAAGAGGATGCGTGACTTCAGCTCCGGTATCTTGCCGATGTCACCCAAACCACCAAGCTGGACAGCTTGTTGCGTGGCCATATTCAGACAGCCTCTGGAGTCAAAACACTACCGCCTGCCGCCTCTACCTTTGCCTTCGCTGACTGCGAACAGGCGGCAAGACGCACCTCAAGCTTCTTGTTGAGATCCCCACGCGCCAACAACTTGACCGGATCGATTGCATTTCGAATCAAGCCAGCCTCATACAACACGGAGGCATCAATGGTCATGCCGTCCGCGAAGCGCTCGAGTTGACCGACATTGACAACCTGATAACCCTTGGCCATGGACGTGAAGCCCCGCTTGGGTAGGCGTCGGATCAGCGGCATCTGCCCGCCCTCAAAACCGCGCGCTACCTTGCCGCCACTCCGGGACTTCTGGCCCTTGTGCCCCCGGCCGGAGGTCTTGCCATGACCAGATCCCATGCCGCAGCCAAGGCGCTTGCGCGACCTGCGTGCGCCGATCGTCGGTGAGAGATTGTTCAGTTTCATTGCCATTACTCCCCAGACTCGATTCGAACCAGATGACGGACCTTGTTCACCATGCCGCGAACAGCCGGTGTATCCTCCAGCTCCACAACCTGATTAAGCCTGCGAAAGCCGAGACCACGCAAGGTCGCCTTCTGATCCTTTGAATAGCCGATTCCACTCTTGACTTGACGGATGCTGATCGTCTTCTTCTTAGCCATCATGTTCTCCCAGTGATCCGGTATCTCAGTTCTTGCCGCGCCGAGCCGAAATCTGATCCGGACTCTCAAGTGCCTTCAGACCATTGAACGTCGCTCGCACCAAGTTAAGCGGATTACGCGAACCAAGGCTCTTGGTCAACACATCACGCACGCCAACTGCATCAAGAACGGCACGCACTGCAGAGCCGGCGATCACACCCGTACCTTCACTTGCTGGCTTTAACAGCACACTGGTAGCGTCCTGCCTGCCGATTACTTCATAATGGATCGTGCCATCCTTGCGCGGAACATAGATCAGCGATTTGCGTGCAATCTCCGTTGCCTTGCGGATGGCTTCGGGAACCTCCTTGGCTTTTGCATGGCCGAAACCGACGTGCCCATTGCCGTCGCCAACAACCATCAGCGCTGAAAACCCCATTCGGCGCCCACCAGCAACGGTCTTTGCCACCCGGTTGATGTGAATAAGCTTTTCTGTCAGCTCCAATTCATCTGCATTGATCATTTGCATGCTCTCCTAGAACTTCAATCCACCAGCGCGGGCACCCTCAGCCAAGGCCTTCACACGACCATGATAGGGATAGCGTCCGCGATCGAAGGCAACTTCACTGATGCCAGCCGCCAATGCACGTTCGGCGATCAGCCTTCCTACAGCCTCCGCACCACTCTTGTTGCCGCCATTGTCAATGCCAGCCTCGAGGCTCGAGGCAGCGGCAAGCGTACGGCCATGAACATCGTCAATCAGCTGAGCATAGATATGCCTCGCCGAGCGAAACACGCTCAGACGAATGCGACCGCTGGCTTTGACCCGCGAGCGAACACGATGGGTTCTGCGGGCTGCACTATCATATTCATAACGCTTTGCAGACATTCGTTAATCTCCTGCTTTTAATCGATGGCCATTTAGGCCTTCTTGCCTTCCTTGATTGCGACATACTCATCAACATAGCGAATGCCCTTGCCCTTGTACGGCTCTGGCGGGCGAAAGGCGCGGATTTCCGCAGCAACCTGACCTACCCGCTGTTTATCGATGCCGGACAACACGATCTTGCTCTGCTCGACCTTGGCATCAACGCCGTCAGGCAAGGCATATTCCACCGGGTGTGAAAAGCCCAGTGAAAGCACAAGCTTGCGGCCTTGAGCCTGAGCACGATAACCAACACCGCGCAACTCAAGAACCTTCTCGAAACCCTTGCTCACGCCAAGCACATTATTGGCGACCAGCGCACGGCATAGGCCGAAAAACGACTTCTTGCGCTTGTTCGACATGTCATCACAGCGCAGTTGTAGCTCATTGCCATTCAATTCAGCCTGAATGCCATCCAGCAGAGGAGAACTCAATTCCCCCTTCGGCCCCTTGACGGTAACCAGATCCTCACTGATCTTCACCTCCACACCGGAGGGAATCGTAATCGGTTTCAAACCAATGCGTGACATGACATTTACCTCAAAATACCGTGCAAAGGATTTCGCCGCCGACGTTGGCCTTGCGCGCGAGCTTATCGGTCATGATGCCCTGAGACGTGCTTATGATCGCCACGCCATACCCGTTCTTGACACGAGGCAGCTCCTTGGCCCCGGCGTAAACGCGCCGACCTGGCTTAGATACACGCTTGATTTCGCGGATCACCGGCGCGCCTTCTTCGTCATATTTCAGCGTTAACCGGAGATAACGGTGGCCCTTATGATTGTAGGCCTTTACGCCAGCCAGATAACCTTCTTCCTTGAGCAGCTTGGCAATCGATTCAAGCATCTTGCTCGCTGGAAGTTCAATCTTTTCTATCCCTGCCATCTGCGCGTTGCGAATCCGCGTCAGCATGTCGGCGATTCTGTCCATCATCATGGCAATTTGTCCTCTTTACCAATTACCAGCTAGATTTCACCATGCCCGGGATTTCGCCGGCCAGGGCATGCTTTCGTAGGCAAACGCGGCACAATCCGAATTTGCGGTAAACCGAGTGCGGGCGGCCGCACATCTTGCAGCGCGTATAGGCTCGAACCTTAAACTTAGGCTTGCGGTTGCATTTGGCGATCATTCTCTTGGAAGCCATCCCTATCTCCTCAATTACGGAAGGGCATGTTGAAATGCTTAAGCAGAGCGCGCCCTTCCTCATCCGTATTGGCGGTTGTTACAATCGTGATGTCCATGCCACGAATGCGATCAACCTTGTCGTAATCAATTTCAGGAAAGATGATCTGTTCTTTGACACCCAGTGTGTAATTGCCGCGGCCGTCAAAGGACTTCGCCGAAACCCCCTTGAAATCACGAATTCGGGGCAGGGCGATATTGACCAAACGATCAAAAAACTCCCACATGCGGTCGCCGCGCAGAGTTACCCGGCAACCAACTGGCATACCTTCACGCAGTTTGAAGTTCGCAATGGACTTGCGAGCCCGAGTGACAACCGGTTTCTGTCCAGTGATCAGGGTCATATCGCTGATCGCACCCTCAAGAGCCTTGGCATTCTGGGCGGCTTCGCCAACACCCATGTTGACAACGATCTTGACCAACTTGGGTACCTGCATCGGATTCTTGTACCCAAACTGCTCAGCCAGCGCCGGAGCCACCTTTTCCTTGTAAAGCGTTTTCAAACGTGCCATTTCCGACTACTCCTACCGATCCACCACTTCGCCGCACTTGCGACAGAAGCGGACCTTACGCCCATCCTCAAGTTTCTTTGCACCAAGACGCACGCCGCTCTTGCATTTCGGGCAGTAGAACTGCACGTTCGAAATGGCTAGCGGAGCCTCCTTTTCGATGATGCCCCCGGCACTGGTCTGCGTGGCTCGCATATGGCGCTTGACCATATTCACCTTGGAGACCAACACGCGTCCTTCTGAAGGCATCACGCGAATGACCTTGCCTCGCGCGCCCTTGTCACGACCGGCAATGACCACAACTTCATCATCCCTGCGAATGCGTGATTTTACCATGTTCATTGTTATGACCACCTTGTCAAAGCACTTCCGGCGCAAGGGAAATAATCTTCATGTATCCCTTGGCGCGCAGCTCGCGCGTCACCGGCCCAAAAATGCGGGTTCCAATGGGCTCATTCTGCTTTGTCAGCAGCACGGCTGCATTCTCGTCGAAGCGAATCGAGCTTCCATCAGCGCGACGAAATTCTTTGGCCGTTCTAACTACAACAGCCCGTTGCACATCGCCCTTCTTGACCTTGCCTCCCGGCATGGCTTCTTTCACTGCCACGACGATGACATCTCCGACCCGGGCATAACGTCGCTTGGATCCACCCAGAACCTTGATGCAGGCGACCTTCCGGGCTCCGGAATTGTCAGCCACTTCCAGAATGGTCTCGTTCTGAATCATTGCCTTCTCCCTGCTACAGTTGCTCGACGCGCGTCAGCACGTCCTGAAGCATCCAGCACTTACGCTTGGAGATCGGGGCGCACTCTACGATGCGCACGCGATCGCCAATATTGCACGTGTTCGTCTCATCATGGGCCATGTACTTCTTGTGCGAGCGCACGGTCTTGCGATAGCGCGGATGCAGGAACTTTCGCTCAACCTCAACAACAATGGTCTTGTCGCCCCTGTTGCTGACAACCACACCTTCCAGCGTTCGCTTGTTGCTCTTCTTTTCAGTCATCAATCAAACCCCTTATGACCGTTCGCCCAGAATGGTCTTGATGCGTGCAATCTCACGACGTACCTGACGAATGCGCGCCGTATTGGTCAGCTGCATCGTTGCTTTCTGAAAGCGCAGCTTCATGTGCTCAGCAGCGAGGTCATCCATACGCTGCCTGAGTTCTGCATCGTTCAATGCACGAAGATCCTTTGCTTTCTTGACGTCACTCATCTTCCTACCCCGCGCACAACAATCTTTGTCCGGATGGGAAGCTTTGCCGCAGCTCGCTTAAGCGCTGCGCGGGCCACCTCCTCATCAACACCGGCCATTTCATAAAGGATGCGCCCGGCCTTGACAGCAGCGACCCAGTACTCGGGAGATCCCTTGCCACTACCCATGCGAACCTCTGCAGGTTTCTTCGAAACCGGCAGATCCGGGAACATGCGGATCCATACGCGTCCCTGACGCTTGATATGGCGCGTGATAGCAATTCGGGCAGCTTCAATTTGCCTAGCTGTGATACGGCCTGGTTCAACAGCCTTCAGTCCAATATCACCAAAGTTCAAGCTGGCACCGCGATCGCTCTTACCACGAATGCGCTGCAGCTCCTTGTGATGTTTGCGCCAGCGAATCTTCTTAGGTTGCAACATCGTTCAATTCCTCTTATGCCTGCTGCTCGGCCTTTCCGGCTCCGAGCTTCTCACCCTTGAACACCCAAACCTTGACACCAATGACCCCATAGGTCGTGCGTGCCTCAGCGAAACCATAATCAATATCCGCGCGCAGCGTATGCAGCGGAACCCTGCCCTCACGGTAGCCCTCGGTACGAGCAATCTCGGCCCCACCAAGACGCCCGGAACACTGAACTTTTACACCCTTGGCGCCCATGCGCAGAGCCGTCTGCATCGCCCGCTTCATCGCACGACGAAAGGCAATACGCTTCTCCAGCTGAAAAGCGATGTTTTCTGCAATCAACTGTGCCTCGGCTTCCGGGCTGCGGATCTCCACGATATTGATCTGAATATCCCGGCCGAAACGATGCTTGAGATCCCGCCGCAGGGCATCAATCTCAGACCCCTTCTTGCCGATGACCACACCAGGACGAGAGGTGTGAATGCTCACCCTGACACTCTCGGCAGGCCGTTCAATGACAATGCGTGAGACCCCTGCGTGCATCAAGCGCTTTTTGAGGTAACGCCGCAAGTTGATATCCTCAAGCAGCAGCTCACCATAATTCTTGTCCGCATACCACTGCGACTCCCAGTCGCGGATGATGCCAACACGAAATCCGATCGGATTGACTTTCTGACCCATGCGATTCCCCTTTACTGTTCCCGTACAGCCACGTGCAAATGGCTGTGACGGTGAAAACGCTTGCGCATGCGACCCATTCCCTTGGGACGGTAACGCTTCAGTACCATGCCCTGATCCACGCGGGCCTCGGCGACAACTAGGTTGTCCACATCAAGACCGTGGTTCTGTTCTGCATTGGCAATGGCCGACCTGAGCACCTTCTCAAACAGGCGCGCTGACTTCTTGGGAGACAACGCCAGAACTGCAAGTGCGCGATCCACGGTGAGGCCGCGGATGGCATCGGCCATCAAACGGGCCTTCTGGGGGCTAATCTGACAATTCCTTGCCAGTGCTCGTACCATTTCAGACATGCCTGCTTACCTCTTCCTCGCCTTTTTATCCGCACCATGGCCGTAATAGGTGCGTGTTGGCGCGAATTCGCCCAGCTTGTGTCCAACCATGTTCTCCGTAACGTACACAGGGATGAACTTGTTGCCATTGTGAACAGCGAAGTTCAGTCCGACAAAATCTGGAGAAATGGTCGAGCGCCTTGACCAGGTCTTGATAACGCCCTTGAGTTTGCCAGCACGTGCCGCATCCACCTTCTTCTGAAGGGAAGGCTCGATATATGGACCCTTTTTCAATGAACGCGCCATGTTCTACCTCACTTCTGATGACGCCGGCGCACGATGTCGCGATCCGACGCCTTGTTCTTCTTGCGGGTTTTGTGTCCCTTGGTCGGCACACCCCATGGAGTCACAGGGTGCCGTCCGCCAGAAGTCCTTCCCTCACCGCCACCGTGCGGGTGGTCGACAGGATTCATGGCCACACCACGCACATTCGGACGCACTCCGAGCCAGCGCGAGCGACCCGCCTTGCCGATCTTGCGGTTGGCATGGTCGGCATTACCCATGACGCCGATGCTGGCCAGACAGCGAACATCGACGCGACGAAACTCACCAGACGGGAGCTTGAGCACTGCCCTTCCGCCTTCCTTGCCCATCAGCTGAACCGATGTTCCTGCACTGCGGGCCAGCTGACCACCTTTGCCTGGCTTGAGCTCGACATTGTGCAGCAGGGTACCTACGCGTATGGCTGAAAGCGGCAGCGCATTTCCGGGCCTGATATCAGCATCCTCGCCGGACATGACCACATCTCCGGGCCTTAGTCCCTGCGGCGCAAGAATGTAACGCTTGTCGCCGTTGGCAAAATGAACCAGCGCGATATGCGCTGTGCGGTTCGGGTCGTATTCGATGCGCGCAACTTTACCTTCGATACCAAAGTTGTCACGCTTGAAATCGACCAGACGGTACAAGCGCTTGTGGCCGCCCCCTCGATGGCTCGACGTCACTCGCCCCTTATTGTTTCGACCGCCCTTTTTGCAAAGACCAACGGTCAGTGATTTCTCGGGCCCACCGCGATGTAGCGCGGGATCGACGACCGCAACACGACCGCGGGCACCATTGGTGATCGGTTTCAGAACTTTCAATGCCATCGCTTATCCCTCTTCAACCATTTCAAGGGTCTGACCTTCTGCCAGGCGAACAATCGCCTTGCGGTAACCAGGCCGCGTGCCGACATGAAACCCACGCCGTTTGGGCTTCCCCGGCATGTTCATGATTTGCACCTTCTCCACGTTCACACCAAAGATCGCCTCAATGGCCTCCTTGACCTGCTTCTTGGTGGCGTGACGAGCAACCCTGAATGTATATTGATTGGCCAGGCCGGTGGCCGCATAACTCTTTTCAGTCACCACCGGTTGGCGGATGACATCGTAATGATTGATCGTTGCACTCATCCCAGACGCTCCTCGAGTTTGTCGACTGCCGCCTCGGTCAAGATCACGCGATCGGACTTGAGCAGATCAAACAGATTTAATTGACCATCCAGAACGATCTTGGTGCGTGGAACATTGCGACCGGACAACTGCACATTGCGATCGGGCTGCGCCAACACGACAAGAGCAGACTCCGCATCAAAGTTGTTCAAAATCTGAACAAAGGACTTCGTCTTGATCTCCGGAAGATCGATCTTGTTGACCACGACCAGACGTCCATCACGCACGGCATCCGAAAGCACAAGCCGCAGAGCACGCTGGCGTTCCTTACGGTTAATCCGCGTGGTAAACACAGTTGGTTTTGGTCCATGGGCAATACCACCATGCCGCCATTGCGTCGCACGAATCGAACCCTGTCGCGCACGACCCGTTCCCTTCTGCCTCCAAGGCTTTTTGCCTCCACCGGAGACCTCAGAACGCGTCTTTGTCTTCCTCGTTCCACTGCGTTGAGCAGAAGCCAAAGCAGTGAACACCCGATGCACATAACCCGTGTCGGTTTCGAGACCGAAAACCTTCGGGTTTAGCTCACGCTTGCCGATTTCGTTGTTGTTCTGATCAACGACTGTAATCTGAGCCATGTTACGCTCCCTTCACGGCAGGGCGCACCTCAACAAGCCCACCACGCGGACCTGGCACGGCACCCTTGACCAGAATTCGATTGGCCTCGACATCGACGCGAATAACCTCAAGATTCTGAATGGTCTTACGCTCGTTGCCATAATGTCCCGGCATCTTCTTGCCGGGGAACACACGCCCAGGATCCTGGCACTGGCCAGTCGAGCCCATCTGTCGATGCACCTTCTCGGCACCATGCGAGGCGCGACCCCCACCAAAGTTGTATCGCTTCATCACACCAGCAAAGCCACGACCCTTGGATGTTCCGGATACATCGACTTTCTGGCCCTCCTGGAACATCGAGGCATCAAGACGCTGTCCGACCTCGGGCGCATCTCCTGCGGTCACCCTGAATTCCTTCAGGCCGCCCATAACCTCATGGCCATGCTTGGCATAATGCCCCTGTACAGCGCGCGTTTCATGCTTACGTGGCTGCCCATAACCAACCTGAACAGCATCGTAGCCATCATTCTCGGCAGTCTTGCGCAAAATCACCTTGCACGGCTCGACGTTAAGCACCGTGACCGGCACAGCCGAACCATCCTCGGCAAAGACCTGTGTCATGCCCATCTTGCGGGCGATCAACCCTACACTCATCTTTCGCCCCTCTTTATAACTTGATCTCGACATCTACGCCGGCCGGAAGATCAAGCTTCATCAGCGCATCAACCGTCTGCGGGGTCGGCTTGTCAATATCCAACAACCGCTTATGTGTGCGAATCTCGAACTGCTCGCGTGAATCCTTGTACTTGTGCGGACTGCGGATCACGCAAAACTTTCGCACCTTGGTTGGAATCGGGATCGGACCGCGAACCTCCGCCCCAGTCCGCTTTGCGGTCGCCACGATGTCGGCCGCACTCTTGTCCAGAATGCGATGATCAAACGACTTCAGGCGAATTCGAATGCTTTGAGTTGCCACTTGCGGCCCCCTTCTTCTGTTTACTCGATGATCTCGGTGACGACGCCTGCACCGACGGTGCGGCCGCCCTCACGGATCGCAAAACGAAGCTCCTTGTCCATCGCGATCGGCGTGATCAG
>RFGS01000003.1 GCA_003695905.1 Zetaproteobacteria bacterium
GAGTCCTACACCATTGGTCGTCGTGCGGCCCTGTTCATGAGGAAGGTCGTCAAGGATCTTCCAGCAGCTGTTGACGAAATTCCCGATGCTGCTGAGCTGACGGATATTCTAGGTGTTGTTTCGGTGGCCATGGAACGTTACATCGCTGGCGAGGTTGATGAAGTGCACCTTGTCTATAGCGAGTTTATCAACACAATGACGCAGCGCCCGGTCGTTACACGTTTGCTGCCATGCCTGGAGGTTCAGGAGCCCACACATCCCGGCTATTGGGATTATATCTATGAGCCGGACAGCAAAACGGCCCTTGATGGTTTGTTGAAGCGCTATGTTGAATCCCTTGTCTATCATGCGGTTCTTGAGAACAAGGCTTGCGAGCACTCGGCGCGCATGATTGCGATGAAGAGTGCAACGGACAATGCGAAGGGCATCGTCCGTGACTTGAAGATTTCGTACAACAAAGCCCGGCAGGCGAGCATTACGCAGGAAATCGCCGAGATCTGCTCCGGCGCGGCTGCAGCGGGATAAGTTTGATTTATAGATTGGAGAGGTCAAAACGATGAGTGGAACCATTGTTCAAGTAATCGGGCCAGTTGTGGATGTTCGCTTCGAATCGGGTGAACTGCCCAACATCTATAACGCCCTGTATATCAAGGAAGCGAATCTGACGATGGAGACACAGCAGCACATCGGTGATCGCACCGTGCGCGCTGTGGCCCTGGGTTCCACCGACGGGCTCAAGCGTGGGATGGAGGTCGAGGACACAGGTGACTGCATCAAGGTGCCAGTTGGCAAGGCCACGCTGGGTCGAATCATGGACGTGCTGGGTCGCGGCATCGATTTTGAGGGTGAGGCTGTGGATTCTGAGGAGCGCTGGCCTATTCATCGTGCGGCTCCCACGTTCGAGGAGTTGGCACCTGCCACGGAGATCCTTGAAACGGGCATCAAGGTCATCGACCTCATGGCCCCGATTGCCAAGGGCGGCAAGGTCGGCCTGTTCGGCGGTGCTGGCGTGGGCAAGACCGTGAACATGATGGAGCTCATCAACAATATTGCCAAGGCTCATGGTGGTTATTCCGTGTTTGCCGGCGTCGGCGAGCGTACCCGCGAAGGCAACGATTTCTACTATGAGATGAAGGAATCCAATGTGCTGGACAAGGTTGCTCTGGTTTATGGCCAGATGAATGAGCCCCCGGGCAACCGTCTGCGTGTGGCGCTGACTGGCTTGACCATGGCCGAGTATTTCCGTGATGAGGGGCGCGATGTGCTCATCTTCATCGACAATATCTATCGTTATTCGCTGGCTGGTGTTGAGGTTTCTGCACTGCTCGGGCGCATGCCTTCAGCCGTGGGCTATCAGCCGACACTAGCCGAGGAAATGGGCAAGCTGCAGGAACGCATTGCATCCACGAAGGTGGGATCCATCACCTCCGTCCAGGCTGTATACGTTCCCGCCGACGATCTGACCGACCCGGCGCCGGCTACGACCTTTGCGCACCTGGACTCCACGATCGTTCTTTCCCGTCAGATTGCCGAGCTGGGCATTTACCCGGCCGTGGATCCCCTGGATTCAACCTCCCGGCAGCTGGATCCGAAGGTGGTGGGCAATGAGCACTATGAAGTTGCGCAAGGTGTTCAAAAGACCTTGCAACGCTACAAGGAGCTCCAGGACATCATTGCCATTCTTGGCATGGATGAGCTTTCCGATGAGGACAAGCTGCTCGTTGCGCGTGCACGCAAGATCCAGCGCTTCCTGTCTCAGCCGTTCCATGTCGCCGAAGTGTTCACGGGCGCACCAGGCGTTTATGTGAAGCGCGATGATACGATCAAGGGCTTCAAGGCCATCCTGAACGGTGAATATGACCATCTTCCGGAGCAGGCCTTCTATATGGTCGGCAGCATTGAACAGGCCGTTGAGCGTGCCAAGAAGATGGAGGCCAAGGCCTGATGGCCACGATGAATGTTCTAGTGGCAACCGCCGAGCGCGAGGTCTATCGTGGCGAGGCTGACATGCTTGTTGCTCCTGGAGTGGCCGGCGAACTGGGTATTCTCCCCCGACATGCTCCGCTTCTTTGTCAGCTAAAAGCTGGTGAGCTGCGGATTATAAAGGGGGAGGAAGAAGACCAAGTGTTCGTTTCAGGTGGTTTCATGGAGGTTCAGCCTGACATGATCACCGTGCTTGCGGATACAGCCGAGCGGGCAACGGATATCGATGAAGCTCAGGCTATTGAGGCGGAACGGCGTGCCCGTGAGTTGCTCGAGAAGCGGACCGGGGACACCGATATCGCTTTGGCCGAGGCGGAGCTGGCATTGGCCGTGGCTCGTCTGGAGTGGTTGAAGAAGCGCAAGAAGCATTGAAGCTTGTCGACAAGCACGCAACAATGGGGCCGCACGATGTGTGGCCCCATTTTGTTTTGATCAGGTTTTAAGGAGTCTTTGATGTCCCGTTTGATGCATTACCCGGATTTGATGGTTTGCGTGCTTGCAGCCGGGCAAGGCAAACGCATGCGTTCGAAGCTGCCCAAGGTCTTGCACCCCATTCTTGGCAAATCAATGCTGGAGCACGTTCTGCATACCGTGGAGGAGCTGCAGCCCCACAAGATTGCTGTGGTTACCGGTGATGGAGCCGACCAAGTGCGCGCGCATATCGGTCAGCCCGCGAATCTGGAATGGGTCATGCAAGACAAGCAGCTGGGCACCGGGCATGCAGTTCAGCAATGTGAACAGGTCTGTTCCGGTGTGGATCATGTCATGATTGTTTGTGGGGATACGCCATTGCTGCGTTGTGAAACACTTGATCGCCTGGCCAAGCACCACAAGGACAGCGAGGCGCAGGTGACTTTCCTTTCAGCTCATCTTGCCGATCCTTTTGGCTACGGGAGGGTCCTGCGTGATGATGCCGGGCAGATCATCGGCATTGTCGAGGAGCGCGATGCCTCTGACGAGCAGAAACGGATCAGAGAGATCACCAGTGGTATCTACTGCGTTAGGCAGGATGTCTTGTTCCGTCTGCTTGAGCGTGTCGGCAATCGGAATGCACAGGGTGAATATTACCTGCCCGACATCGTTCCACTGGCGCTTGAGGCCGGTATGCGCGTCGAGGCCATTGCCGTTGATGACGTCGAGGAGATTCAGGGTGTCAACAATCGCAAGCAGTTGGCCGAGGCCGAAGCCGTTCTCCAACGGCGAATCATCGAAGACTGGCAACTTTCGGGCGTGACCATTCTTCAGCCGCACACGGTGCGCATCGAAGCCTCCGTACGTATCGGTATGGATACGGTCATTCATGCAGGCACGCAATTGCTTGGGGGAACCAGTATTGGCGATGAGTGCGACATCGGTCCATATGCCGTGCTTGACAATTGCTGGATTGATGATGGCTCCAGGGTGCTCGCCTTCAGTCACTTGCAGGATGCAAGCGTTGGAGCGCAGTGCAGGATTGGGCCCTTTGCCCGGCTCCGGCCGGAGGCTAAGCTGGCCGATGAGGTTCACATCGGCAACTTTGTTGAAGTCAAGAAGGCTGTTGTTGGCGATCGGAGCAAAATCAACCACTTAACCTATATCGGCGATGCCATCATCGGCGAACAATGCAATATCGGTGCCGGCACGATCACCTGCAATTATGATGGTGCAAACAAGCATCTGACCGAGATTGGCGACGATGTGTTCGTCGGTTCGGATACAAAACTCATCGCACCGGTACGCGTGGGTTCCGGTTCAACCATTGGTGCAGGTAGTATCATCACCAGGGATGTGCCTGAAGGCGGGCTAACCCTTTCGGCCCGACCCGACCAGCGTCACCTGCCCGGTTGGCGGCGTCCGCGCAAGGAAGAGCACTGATGTGTGGTATCATCGGTGCCCTCTGTGACCATAATGTGCAGGATGAGTTGCTCGGCGCCTTGAGGCGCATGGAATACAGAGGCTATGACAGTGCCGGCATTTGTGTGCTTGATGGCGGCTCCTTTCAGCAGGCCAAGGCAGCTGGGAAACTTTCGAATCTGCAACGTGAACTGGCCAGCCATCCATTGAGCGGCCGGATCGGCATTGGCCATACGCGTTGGGCCACGCATGGAGAGCCCACGATCATCAATGCGCATCCGCATATCAGTGCCAACGTTGCTCTGGTTCATAACGGCATTATTGAAAACCATCACCAGCTACGCGTGCAGCTTGTTGCACAGGGGTACTGCTTTGTTTCGCAAACGGATACGGAGGTGTTGCCCCATCTGCTTGAGGAAAAGATCCAGCAGCGGGAATTACTCGATGCTTGGCGCGAGATGCTTTCCGAGATCGAGGGGGCTTACGCGATTGCGGCCATTATTAGAAGCCTGCCGGGTTCTCTGTGGTTTGCACGCAAGGGAAGTCCGCTTTTGCTCGGCCGTGGCGCCCATGGGGTTTATGTCGCTTCGGATGCGCTAGCGCTGGCAGGTCTGGCCGACGAGGTTATGTACATCGATGACCATCATTGGGGCCGCCTCACGCTCGAGGGAGTCGAGCTGTACGATCTGTCTGGGAATCCCGTGGAGCTTGAATGGGATCCCCTGCCAGTGACCGCACACGATGCTGAGAAAGATGGTTTTCCCCATTACATGCTCAAGGAAATTCATGAACAGCCCGCCGTGCTCCGCCGCATTCTTCGCCAATATGTGAAGGGGGATGGGGAGATCGTGTTCGAGCAAGCATCCTTTCTGCATGAGAAACCTCTCCCCCAACGCATCGTCATGATTGCTTGTGGCACATCCTATCATGCAGCGTTGACGGCCAGGTACTGGCTTGAACGCTATCTGAAGATTCCCGTTGAGGTGGATATAGCAAGCGAGTATCGCTATCGGGATCCTGTCATTGGTCAGCACACGCTGCTTGTCGCGTTGTCTCAATCGGGTGAGACGGCCGATACCTTGGAAGTGCTGCGCATGTTCAAACGGCACACGCCCGGCAATGATGCGTTGGCCTTGTGCAATGTGCCCAGCTCATCGCTGGCCAGGGAGGCCGATGGACTCATCGAGCTGTTTGCCGGTCCTGAGATTGGTGTTGCCTCGACCAAGGCCTACATGGCCCAGTTGGCTGTTCTGGCCCTGCTGACATTGTTCATGGCCCGTCGAGCCGGCGCGATGCCTGAGGAACGCGTTGCTGAACATCTGGCAGCCCTTGAAAGGGCTGCGACGGACATGGAAGCATTGCTTGCGGATACGGCGGCTGTTCGCCAGGCGGCAGCGTTGTTTGCCGATGTGCGTGGTGCGCTCTATCTTGGACGGGGGCCGTGTTATCCGATGGCCCTAGAGGGGGCCCTGAAACTTAAAGAAATCAGCTATCTTCATGCCGAAGGCTATGCTGCCGGAGAAATGAAACATGGCCCGATCGCTTTGATCGACCATCTGATTCCGGTTGTCGTCATTGCGCCGAAGCAATACCATCTGGAGAAAGTGATCTCGAATCTGCATGAGGTTCAGGCGCGCGGAGCAAGAGTGATCCTGATTGTGGATCTTCCCGAGGCTGGAATCGCAACGGATGCGGCTTGCGTGTTACGCGTGCCAGAAGGCGATTATTTTTCCACGCCCCTTTTGGTGTGTATTCCGCTGCAATTGCTGGCTTATGAGGTTGCATGCATGCTGGGGACGGATGTGGATCAGCCGCGCAATCTGGCCAAATCGGTGACTGTGGAATAAAGCTGCGTCCAAAACTATAATGCTAGCATGACTACTGTTTCAGAATGCATGCATTCGAGGAGAGCAGCAATGCTCCTGAAAAAGATTTTGCAAGGTTTCATTCTTCTCATTTCATTGATTGGCTTGGTTCAGCCGGTTACGGCAGCTAACTATGCTGGCGTATATCAGGGGCGTTTTGTTGGTGGGCACCAGGGTGCTTTTGCCCTTTATGTACGCCCGAACAACACTGGCGTAGTGATTGCCTATGATCGGACAGCCAATCACGGCTTTTCAGATCGTCGGATACGGATTCAGCCCAATGGGAGTTTTTTGGTGAATAACATTGGCGGAACCGGCACCAAGGTCAGTGGAAAGGTGTTACAAAGAGGGCTAGTAAGAGGGTCATATGTGACCAGCGTGGGCGCGAAAGGCACGTTTGTGGCCAGGCGCTTGCCTCGTAAAGGGCCCCATCGCAAGCATGTCGGTTACTATGCAGGGGTGTTTTCCAGCACCCCAGCGGCTTGTCGGGGGCTGAAAGGATCTGGCAAGGCGATCGCTATTCTTTCCGCCAATGGAAAGATTGCCTTGTATACGCGGGTTACCCGTTCGAACAATCCTTCCTTGTGGCCCATTGGGCAACAGGATGCCGGGATTGCCAAAATGAATCCGGGTGGCGCTTTTTCCGGCCGAACTTCTAGTGGGATCAGCATCAAAGGACAATTGAAGGGCAGACTCGTTCGCGGAACGTTTGCTGATCCCCGCAGCACTTGTACCGGAACTTTCCGCTTGCTGAAGCGCCGCTGAAGACTTCAAAACGAGTTGTCCTGTGAACGGGCCTTGTCTGATTCATGCAGGCGAGGCCCGTTTGACTGTCGCATGCTTAAGAGCATTATTGGACTTGTAGGCGGAGGGTGTCATGAGAATCAATGGGAAGACAAGTGTCTACGGGGTTGTCGGTTGGCCAGTGGAGCATTCACTATCGCCTTGGTTTCAGAATTGGTTTATTGATGCCCAGGGATTGAATGCCGTTTACATACCGTTTCCCGTGCCGTCAGCAAGCATTGATGCGGCCCTTAAGGGATTGTATGCGGCCGGTGTTGCAGGCCTGAATGTGACCGTTCCGCACAAGGAGGTTGTGGCCCGTTTTGTGCAGACGGATAATGATGCAGGCAGGATTGGCGCCGTCAACACCCTTCGCCATACGCAAGGTGGTTGGCAGGCGACCAATACGGATTGGCGCGGACTTCGGCTGGTCATTGAGGGGTTGGGCTTGGAGCTCTCCGGCAAGCATGTGCTGATGTTTGGCGCGGGCGGGACGGCGAGGGCCTTTGTTCATGCACTCAACGGCCTGGGCTGTCATCTGACCATTTGCAACCGGACTCCGGAGCGGGCATCGGACATGTTGTCGCATGTTGTCTCGAGCTATCCAGGCTTGCAATGCGAGATCATTCCATGGACGGAAGATGCCGTGTCTCTTGTTTGCGAGGATGCCGTATTGTTGCTTAATGCCACAAGCATTGGCCTGCGTGAGAGCGATCGGTTCCCGTTTGTGTTGACTGGGGAGGGTGTGGCCATTGATGCCGTTTACCGACCCGATGGGTGTACACCTTTTTGTCAGGCAGCCGCCAGACGCCGGACTCTGGACGGGTTGCCCCTGCTCGTCGCTCAGGGAGCCGCATCCTTTTCCTGGTGGCATGATACGGACATACCTTCACTGAACGACACGCTGCTCGAGATGCAGCGCCAATTGGGTCGCAGGGCCCTGCCGCTGCCCGAATGGCATTGACCATGGTAGGTCTGCGTTTCGGGGGCAAGGTGTAGGCGATCATGGCTGTGTTCGAGTGGCAGGCACGGGATCGGCAGGGGAACCCAAAAAAAGGCGAAATCGAGGCCGAGAACCGCAACCAAGTCTTGGCCATATTGCGTCGGCAGGGATTGACGCGCATCGAGGTCAAGAAGAAACCGAAGGAGATCCGTCTCTTTCCTGAGAAGATCACGGACAAGGATTTTGCCATCTTCTTTCGCCAACTGGCCACGATGATCAATGCAGGCCTACCGCTTGTTCAATGCTTTGTACTGGCAGAACAGAGCAGCGAGAATAAGACGTTGGTCAAGTTGCTGCGCGAGATCCGTGAGTCCCTTGAACAGGGCAATTCATTAGGGGATACCCTGCGCAAGTATCCCCAGTATTTCGATCAGCTGACCTGCTCCCTGATCGTGGCTGGTGAGCAGGGAGGCATTCTCGATTCGATCCTGTTGCGACTGACGGATTACAAGGAGAAGTCCCTGGCGCTCAGATCAAAGATCAAGTCGGCCCTCGTGTATCCGGTTTCTATTGTGGTGATCGCCTTTTTGGTTACGGCCATTCTGATGATCTTTGTCATTCCGGTTTTTGGTGAAATGTTTGCCGACTTTGGCGCTGATCTCCCGGCACCGACGAAGATGACGATGGCCGTTTCCGACTGGTTCGTGAGATACTGGTACATCGTTTTCGGCCTGCCCGTGCTGTTGGTTCTTGCCCTGAGATGGCTGTACAAGACGCCTGGCGGTCGTTACCAGATGGACAGGCTATTGCTCAATCTTCCCGTGCTGGGGGAGGTGCTGCTCAAGGCGGCCGTGGCTAGGTTTTGCCGGACATTCGGAACACTGGTGGCCGCTGGCGTTCCAATCATCCAGGCCATGGATACGGTTGCGGCCACGGCCGGCAATGTGTTGATTGAACGGGCCGTTCATGATGCCCAGGAAGCTGTCAGTCAAGGCAAGACACTGGCTGCTCCATTGAGCGAAAGTGGACTCTTTCCCGTCATGGTCACCCAAATGATCACCATCGGAGAGCAGACCGGCAACTTGGAGGATATGCTGATGAAGGTGGCCGAGTTCTACGAGCAGGATGTCGATACGGCCGTGGAAAACATGACAGCTTTGATGGAGCCGTTCATCATGGTTTTTCTTGGTGTGGTCATCGGTGGCCTCGTGGTTTCGATGTATCTGCCTATTTTCAAGATGGCTTCGGTGGTCTGAGTGGCGACATGCGACTGATCCTTTTCCATTTCATGGTTGCGGCAGGGGTGATCATGATTACCGGCACCCAGTTTTATCCCGTCGCTGCTCCTATCTTTCGCCAGATCATGCTGTTTGCGGCGGGAATCTTTCTGCTTGTCTTTGCCTTACAACTCGTGTTGTTGCGAAAGGGCTGGAAAGAATATGAGCTGGCTATTTGGATTTTCGGGCCTGATATCGTCCTGGTGGGCATGCTGGTGTTCGTTACAGGCGGGGTGGAGAGTCCGTTTTCATTTCTTCTGGGCTTGCTTGTCATCGCGGCCGCCGGCTTTGCCAAGCCCCTAGCCTCCATCGGTATCAGTCTGCTTGCTGCCGTCGTGTACCTGGCGGCGGTCTTTTTACAAGAATTGATGACCGGCGTGTCGCTCGATTCCAGACAGACTGTGCACGTTTTGCTGCAATTGGGGGCGCTGCTGTTGGTTGGGCTTGTCATGTCCGTGATTGCCCGCCGGCAGGAGCAGTTGCGTCTGTCCGAACAGCAGGCGCTCGACGCTCATCGCAGGCTGAGCGATCTGTATGCAAGGGTGCTTGGTGCCATGCAGGAGGGCATCGTTGTACTGGATGACCGATTGCATGTAACCGACATGAACGAAGCCGCCCGTTTGCTGACCGACAAGATGGCAGTAAAGAGCGATGAGCTGATCGACCGTTTCGACCGAGGAAGGGAGCTCAGGCATTTTTTACTGTCGCCCGAGGGTCAGTCCTTCCGCCAGGAATGTGATTTCAACGGGCGTTCTGTGCTTGTGACCGCGACGCGGCTGCCCGGCGAGGATCCAGATGCCCGGTGGTTGCTTACGCTCGTGGATGTAACGCCTGTTCGGGAACTGGAGCGCCGGCTTGCCGAACAGTCCAAGATGGCTGCGCTTGGCCAGATGTCGGCCATGCTTGCGCATGAGATACGCAACCCCATCCAGGCGCTTTCCCAAGGACTTGAGTTGCTGGATCGCGTGGCGGATTCCAAACGAAAGGAGATTCATGGTATCCTGCAGAATGAAGTCAAGCGACTGAACAGAATGGTCAGCGGCATGCTGGACTTCTCGCGCCCCCTGAATCCCAGACCTGAATGGCAATGCATGAATGAGTTCATGCAGTCCGTTCTCCAAACGTTGCCCGAGGATTGTCGATCGAGGGTTCGGCTTGAATGTAACATCGATCGGATGAAGGTCGATGGGGAGCATTTTCGCTCGGTCCTCGAGAACCTGCTCAGCAATGCCTTGAAGCAGGGCGAGGAGACCGTGGATGTGAGCTTGACCAGACATGGGAAAATGTGGCGTCTGCGGGTCAGTGATCGGGGGGGAGGCATCCCGGAAAAGATCCGTGCGCGGATTTTCGACCCCTTTGTTAGTGGGCGTGCAGATGGCATAGGCTTGGGATTGGCTACGGTCCGCCAGCTTTGTAAGGTCAACCATTGGGCTGTCAGCATCGAGGATACGGCAATGGGGACGTGCTTCGAGGTCAGCGGTCCGTTCGAAGAGGTGGATGAACGCAATGGCTGATATCCTTCTGGTCGATGATGACGTCAATGCAAGAACCATCTTTGAGATGGGGCTGGAGTTGCTTGGTCACCGCGTCGTCAGTTGTGAGGGACCGGACAGTGCTGAACAGGCCTTGCGCTCACATACCTTTCAAGTGGTACTCACGGATCTGCGCATGGAAGGCCGAGATGCGGGGCTGGATGTAGTTAGAACAGCCGTCAGGCTGCAGCCACAGGCGAAGGTGCTGCTGATTACAGCATATGCGAGTTCAGAGACGGCCGTGGCCGCGATCAAGCTGGGAGCGTTCGACTATCTGACGAAACCCGTTTCCACCGAGGAACTGGGCGAGGCCATCGACAGGGCGCTTTCGGAGATTTCCAAGGACCGTGAAGAAAGGCAGCCGGAGGATGGCGATGAGGATATCCTGGCGGGCACTTCGCCTTTGATCCAGAGGGTCCGGGATCGGCTGAGGCGGGCTGCGGCCTCGGAGTTTACGGTGCTGATTACCGGTGAATCGGGCACGGGCAAGGAGCTGGCGGCCCGCATCGTCCATCGCTATTCCAAGCGCGCAAGTGGTCCATTTGTGGCCATCAATTGTGGCGCTATCCCCTCCGAGTTGTTCGAATCGGAGCTGTTTGGCCACCGGAGAGGGGCCTTTACCGGTGCTGAATTTGATCGCATGGGCGTCATTGAAGCAGCCAACGGTGGAACCTTATTCCTTGATGAAGTTGGAGAGATGCCCTTGCACATGCAGGTCAAGCTGCTGCGCGTTCTTCAGGAGCGCAGGGTTCGTCGTGTCGGTGAGGAAACGGAGCGCGAGATTGATGTTCGCGTAATTGCGGCCACGAACAGGGATCTACCTCGGGAGGTACAGAAGGGAAACTTTCGCGAGGACTTGTTTTATCGTCTGAATGTGCTGCCCGTGCATATGCCGCCGTTGCGGCAGCGTCCGGAAGACATTCCGGCCATCGTCGCTCAGCTGTTGAAGAAATGGGGCTATGACGATCGCAGCATCAGCCCCGGATGTTTGAGGCTTCTGCAGCGGCAGCCTTTGCGCGGAAATGTGCGCGAGCTGGAGAACCTTCTGCAAAGAATGCTCGCTTTGTCGGACGGTGAGATCCTGGACAAGTCCCTTCTGGCCGAGG
The DNA here is from genome assembly GCA_003695905.1 of Zetaproteobacteria bacterium. GTDB lineage: Bacteria > Pseudomonadota > Zetaproteobacteria > Mariprofundales > Mariprofundaceae > J005. Next base: position 11,323 of record RFGS01000003.1, read on the forward strand.
TTTGTGCGCCGGGTGAGTTCCGGCAGGAATTTGACCTGTCACTGCTCGACGGCTATGAGCATCTGGATGCACTTCTTGAAAGCTTGGAACGCACCCTGATCGAACAGGCCCTGAGACAGAGCGATGGTCATGTGACCAAGGCTGCAGAACGTCTGGGTATCAGCTTCCGATCCATGCGTTATCGGATGCAGAAGCTGGGGCTCAAGGGCGCTGGCGAGTGAGTCTCTGGATCGCGCTAGCAGCCCTTGCCGGAACGATGTTCGGCAGTCTGGCCAATGTGCTCATTTATCGCATTCCACGGGGTGAGTCGGTCGTGTTTCCTGCCAGCCATTGCCCTGCATGCGGCCATGACATCCGTTGGTACGACAATGTCCCCCTGCTGTCATGGTTGTTGCTCAAAGGCCGTTGCCGAGTCTGCGGGGCGCAGATTCCGCTGCGTTATCCTGTCGTGGAGCTTAGTGTTGGTTTGGGCTGGGGGTTCCTTGCCTGGCTCCTTCCTGCTGGTCCTGTGTTGATTTCCGGGCTTGTGCTGTTTTATTTCTTGCTGGTCCTTTCCTGGATCGATCTCGAAACAGGTTTGTTGCCGGATATGCTGACCTATCCGGGCATGCTGCTGGGTCTGCTCTTTTCCGCCTGGCAGGGGCATCTGGCGGATGCGGTCGTGGGGGCCGTGGTTGGCTATGTTTTTTTCTGGATTGTGGCCAAGGCCTTTCTTCGCTTGACGGGCCGTGAAGGCATGGGGCATGGAGACTTCAAGTTGCTCGCCATGCTTGGAGCATTCATGGGATGGCAGGCCTTGCCATTCATTGTTTTTGTTTCCTCTTTGGCCGGTACGGTTGTAGGAGGTTTGGGGCTGTTGTTGACCCGGGGCCAACTCCGCTCAGAGATACCCTTCGGCCCTTATTTGGCCTTTGCTGGCATGCTCTGGTTCCTGACAGGTGAGGATCTGGTCGCTTGGTATGCGACCTTCCTGCATCCCGGCGCATAATGATTCCGGCCGTGGGTTTGACCGGTGGCATCGGGAGCGGCAAAAGCACCGTTGCTCGGATGTTTGCGGACCTGAAAGTGCCGGTGCTGGACCTGGATCGTGTGGGCCATGACCTTATGGGTCGACAGGACGTTAGGAGGATGCTTCGCGCCATGTTTGGCGACGACATTTTCGAAGCGGGCAAGCTGGATCGAGGTGCACTGGCGCGCAGGGTGTTCAATGATCCCGCCGAACTTGACCGATTGAATGCGCTACTGCATCCCCTGATATGGCGCGAAGAGCAGAACTGGCTTAGGCGGCAGAAAGCGCCCTATGCGATCATTGAGGCCTCCGCAATCATTGAGGCAGGCGCGGTGAATCGGGTGGATCTGCTCATTGCGGTTTTGGCGGATGAAGAGCTGCGTCGCCAGCGGGTGCTGCAAAGGGGCCATCCTTCGCCGGACCTCTTTGATGCCATTGTGGCTTGTCAGTGTGGCGATGATGAACGTCGCAAGCTGGCCAATTATATCATTGAGAATCATGGCTCACTGCAAGCACTGGAGCGCCAAGTGCTCCATCTGCATAGATGTCTGATGCGGCGTTTCCATGTTGACATGGATCGGACAACAGGATAGCAATGGCTGGTCTGCATCAGATCATACGGATTCGATTGATTCCATCCTATATTTCATAAACCATCGATGATGACTGGCCTTGAGCGTGTTGGCTCGGGATTTGCGGTCCAATACATGGAGTATTCATGTCGGTTCAGGAAGATACCAGCTTGTTAGAAAATGATGCCGCTGTGCACCAACAGGGCACCGAGGCTGAGGCGAACGAGACAAAGCCCAAGCGGCGCCGGGGTCGGCCGCGTAAAAGCGTGACCGCCACGACCCAGGCCGGGCCCGAAGAGGAGCAGGGCAAGGACGAGGTCTCGGCTGCAGCCACCGAGGCCATGGTGCAAGAGCCTTCATCCGCCACCTTACCGGCCAAGGAGGCAGCTGTCGAAGAGCAGGATGCGGAACAGGAAGCCTCCTCTTCTCGCGGGCGCAATAAGCGCAACGGCAATCGCCGTCGCCGCGAGGAGGAACCTGTTTCCAATGAGATGGCAGGCGTTACCCTGAACCTGAAGGAGATTTCCTCCAAGTCGCCGACCCAATTGCTTGAGATGGCCGAACGCTACGGTGTCGAGAACGCGGCAGGCATGCGCAAGCAGGAGCAGGTTTCGGCCATCCTGCGCGCACATGCTCGAATGGGTGGCAAAATCTACAGTGAAGGTGTGCTGGAAATCCTTCCGGATGGTTTTGGCTTTTTGCGTTCTGCGGATGCCAATTATCTGGCTGGTCCCGATGATGTTTATGTGTCCAGTCATCAAATTCGCCGTTACGGTCTGCGTAAGGGGGATACCGTCTCCGGTGAGATCAGGCCGCCTCGTCGAGGTGAGAAATATTTCGCGTTGAACACTGTAGATCAGATCAACGGCGAGGCACCTGAGGCGGCGCGGACGAAGGTTCTGTTCGACAACCTGACCCCGTTGTATCCGGAAGAGCGCCTTCGTATGGAAATTGATGATCCGACAAACAAGGATCTGACAGGACGAGTCATTGATATCGTGGCCCCTATTGGCAAGGGACAGCGGGCTTTGCTCGTTGCGCCGCCAAGGACCGGCAAGACCGTCATGATGCAGTCGATCGCCCGCTCCCTAGAAATCAATCATCCCGAGGTCGAATTGATCGTGCTGCTCATCGATGAGCGTCCGGAAGAGGTCACCGACATGAAGCGTTCGGTCAAGGGTGAAGTGGTATCCTCAACGTTTGACGAACCTGCGCAGCGGCATGTCCAGGTTGCGGAGATGGTCATCGAGAAGGCCAAGCGCATGGTCGAATATGGCAAGGATGTTGTCATTCTCCTGGATTCGATCACGCGCCTGGCTCGCGCCTACAACACGGTTGTACCGTCCAGCGGAAAGATTCTGACTGGTGGCGTGGATGCCAATGCCTTGCACCGGCCGAAGCGATTTTTCGGTGCCGCAAGGAATGTAGAGGGGGGTGGTTCTCTGACCATCATCGCTACGGCCTTGATCGAGACGGGTTCGAAAA
>RFGS01000004.1 GCA_003695905.1 Zetaproteobacteria bacterium
AAGCTACAACAGCACACCACCCAATTCATCCAGTCCGCAACACACCCCCCAAAAAAGGGGGACGCGAAACTTAGCAGCCAAAACCCTCGCGTCAACGGCTTTTTGCCTCAGGCATGACATCCGTCATCCTGGCCCAGAATCGCGAGGCATAATCCCGATATCGGGCCTCGCCCATGAAGATATCCGTCACCCGATCGGTCAGCCTTGCTCCATACCGATTCATCAGCCATCGACGCATATACGTAGAAGCATAGAACAGCGAAGCCAAACGCCGGGCAGCAGCCAGATCCGGCAGCAACTCATGCTGCAACTGCGCCGCATAAATCCGGGCAACGCAGGCAGCATCAGCGCCTCCATCCACCAACGCACGGGCCGCAAGCCGCCCACTTTCCATTGCTGCAGTGATGCCTTCCGCGCTGAGCGGATCGGCCAGCCCTGCAGCATCGCCAGCGAGCAAGACGCGATGGCGCACAAAGCCTCCGTCCCGCGGACTCAGCGGAATCACATAGCCATGGACAACCAAATCGTCAGGTCGGCCAAGCCCCAGCCAACGCGCGTATGCGGTCAGCACGCGCTTGAGCGCCACACGGGCCGAACCGCCCCCAAAGAGGCCAACGCCAATACCCAGATGATCTCCCTTTGGGAAAACCCAACCATAACCGCGTGCCGGCCAACCAAAATCAAAACGCGCCGCGCCATCGAATCGGGCATACTCCTGCTTGGATGCTGGCCAAGCGCATTCCAGAGCTGCCGCCAGCCTCCTTATGGGCGGAAAGCCCGCCGACCGGGCCATGATCCCAGATGCCCCATCGGCCGCGATGACAAACGAAGTGCGAATCCTGTCGGCGCCACTGGCAAGCAGCACATGATGCCGTTCAAAGCCCACCCGTTCGACAGGCGTCCCCATGCGCACTTCTGCTCCAGCTTGCTCAGCCCGATCCACAAGCCAGGCATCAAATTCGCTACGCATGACCATCGAGACAATGGGCTGCTTTCGCTCGGCCCGGAAAACCAGTTGCCGGTCCCCAAGCGTCAACTCGGCTCGATGGCACTCGCTACGCACGACGACCGCCGGATCCCCTGGCCCGTCCGCCAATAGACGGCGCCCCCGCCATACGAGGCCACCACCGCAAACCTTGGACCTTGGCATGATGGCCTTGTCGACAAGCAGCACACGCACCCCATGCGATGCAAGTGCATGGGCAGCCATGGCTCCCGCCGGGCCAGCTCCGACAACAACCACATCGTATGTTGCGAACGCTCGCCCGCTCAACGAATCGTAAGTCGCAGGAACTTGCGCTTGCCGAGCTTGATCAGATAGGTCCCCCCGGGCTTCAGATGCAGATCCTTGTCCGTAACACGCTGGCCATCAATGGAAAGCGCGCCCTGCCGGATCAGCCGGATCGCCTCGCCGTTGGACTTGGTCAGCCCTGCAGCCGTCAAAGCACGTGCAACCCATAGTCCGCCATCCTCAGCCGACAGCGTCTGCTCCGGCACATCCTCGGGCACCTCCCCGCGAGCAAACTGGGCCTCAAAACGTTCGCGAGCCTTACGCCCGCTGCCGGGGCCGTGGAACCGCTCCACGACAAGACTTGCCAGCTGTTTCTTGGCTTCCATCGGATGCATGCCCTGCACCTGCTCCAGGGGAATATCGGTCAGCAACTCATAATAGCGGAGCATCAGTTCATCCGAGATGCTCATCAGCTTACCGAACTGCTCATGCGCAGGCTCGGCCACGCCCACGTAATTGTTCAGGGACTTCGACATCTTGTTCACGCCGTCCAAACCTTCCAGCAACGGCATGGTCAGGATCACCTGAGGCGACTTGCCGTAAGCCTCCTGTAACTGGCGCCCCATGAGCAGGTTAAATTTCTGGTCGTTGCCGCCCACTTCGACATCGGCATCAAGCGCGACTGAGTCATAGCCCTGGATCAGTGGATAGAGAAATTCATGCAAGGCGATGGGACGTCCGCTTTTGTAACGCTTCTCGAAATCATCCCGCTCCAGCATGCGCGCAACCGTAGCCTTGCCGGCAATGCGGATCAGATCCGCTGCGGTAAGATTGTTCAACCATTCGGAATTGAACCTGACCTCGGTCTGCGCCGGATCAAGAATCTTGAAGACTTGCTCCTTGTAGGTTTCAGCATTGGCCAGCACCTCTTCATGCGTCAGCGGCGGCCGCGTCTCGTTCTTGCCTGTGGGATCGCCGATCATACCAGTGAAATCCCCGATCAGAAAAATGACCGTGTGGCCACACAACTGAAACTGTCGCAATTTCTCCAGCAGCACGGCGTGCCCCAGGTGCAGATCCGGGGCCGTGGGATCAAAACCCGCCTTCACGCGCAACGGACGATCCTCGGCAAGCGCCTGCCTCAATTTGGTTGCCAATCCGCCCTTGGGCAGGATCTCCACGGTTCCGCGACTCAAACGCTGCAATTGCTCATCGATGTTCATGCTCACCTCTCCGACGGGAGCGAATCCTGTCAAAATACTGAACCCGCATCCACCGGCGTCTTGAAGCAATTCCATGCGACATCTATACAAGGACCATGTGCTATACTAGCATCGATCGAAAGGAGGCGGATCATGAACGACACGACAAATGCAAAGCAGAATGCCCCCTCGGAGACAACGGAGCAAACGACAACCCAAGAAGATAAAAGCTGCAAGGGATGCTCATCGGCGTGTGGCCAGTTGCCACTCATTGTAGGTCTGGTCGCCCTGGCGCTAGCAGCCTATGCAAGTTTTGCACCGCGCCAAAACAGCGAGCTGAACAACCAGCTACAGCAATTGAACAGTGAAGTCGCCAGCTTGAAGCAGCGCCTGGATACGCTGAACATGGACACTGAGAGCAGCAGGGATGCTCATGTGCGTATGCAGCTTAAGCGCGTGCTGCTTGACATCGAAGGCGCCAAGAGCATGGCATCCCCGGACATGGAGCCGGCCCTGCAGAAGGCAGCCGACCAGATCCGGCAACTTGTCGAGCCGGAGGTCCAGGACAAGCCGACCGCACACGCAGATCGAGAGATGCCCGCCGAAACTACAACGGAAACAAAAGCCCCTGCGGAGGATGAACAAACCGAGGAAACAGAAAACCAACAAGACATTCCGACTATCGAAGTTCCTGCTTTTCCCGAGCAGCAAACTGCAGAGGAGCCTGTTGCACCGGAAGCCGCGCAATAGCCCGCATGGATACAAAGCAAGGGAAGCCTGTCTGATGCAGGCTTGCCTTGTCTTCGACTGACCAAAGAGCTGGCGATGGCTCCTTTGATCATCGGCATGATGTCCGGCACGTCTTGCGATGGCATTGACGTGGCCATCGTCGAGTTCCCGCCATCCAGCCGACCTTCACTGCGCCACTGGTGCCAGCTGGCATTACCTTCAGAGATCCGCTCCGCCCTGCCGGAGATCATGCAGGGACGACAGGACGACGTGGACCGGGTGGCGGCATTGGATCGCAAACTTGGCTTCTGTTATGCAAGCGCAGTCCGGCATGCGCTGCAGGAGGCCCATTTGCACGCGCATGATGCGCTCGCCATTGGTTGCCATGGACAGACCATCCGCCACCGACCCGAGGCTGAGCCATCGTTTTCCTGTCAGATTGGATGTGCTGCCACGCTGGCCGAAATGACCGGTATCACCGTGGTTTCTGACTTTCGCAGAAGAGACATTGCTGCCGGTGGCCAAGGCGCCCCGTTGGTGCCTTTTGCGCACAGGATACTTTTCGGTTGGCGAGACGAATGCGTCGCCATCGTCAATATCGGTGGTATTGCCAACATCACCTGGATGAACGGAGACCACCTACCCCTTGGATTCGACTGTGGCCCGGGCAACATGGTCATGGACGGACTGATGCGGCTGATCAGCAACCATCGACTGCATTATGATGTCGATGGCTTGCTGGCCGGCACAGGGAAAGTCTGTGAACCCTTACTCGCGAAGCTTCAACAGCTCCCCTATTTCAGCAGGACTCCGCCAAAGTCCACCGGTAGAGAACTGTTTGGCGATGATATCCTGCGCTACATCCTGGACTGGCCGGGCATCAGCGATGCGGACCGGATGCGCACCGCCCTTGAATGGACGGCCTGGGCCATCGCCAACAGCACACGCTTTCTTCCGTCTATGCCGAGACGATGGTTTGTCTGCGGAGGGGGGGTCAACAACCCCTTGCTCATGCAACGGCTAGAGGAACTGCTCCATCCGGCCATTGTGCAGAGTACGGCGACTGCGGGCATCCCGCCAATGGCCGTTGAGGCCGTCTCCTTTGCCATCCTGGCCAAAGAAGCCTTGTTAGGTCGCCCAAATGTACTGCCCAGTGTCACAGGAGCTATCCGTGCCACCGTCGGCGGACAGATCACCCCGGGGGATAACTGGCCTGAACTGCTGTCGCAATTGTCTGCATGGATCCGCTGACGCACGCCGTCACTGGGGCGACCATTGGCCAGAGCCTGACACACAAGCCGCTTTCTCGCGGGCTTCTCCTTTGGTTGGCGCTTGTGGGCATGGCACCAGATCTTGACTATGTGCTGCTCTTTATCTCCGATGTTGCCTACCTGAAATTCCATCGCGGAATTACGCATTCGCTGCTCATGCTGCCGCTATGGTGCTGGCTTTTTCACTGGCTCACACCTAACAGATTAAGCCGACAGCTACGGCATTTGTCTCCCATCATCGCGCTCGTACTGCTTTCACACATTATCCTCGATCTGACGACCTCATTTGGCACCATGATCTGGTCCCCCCTGTCCGGCCAACGCCTGTCTTGGGATCTGTTGTTCATCATCGATCCCCTGTTCACAGCCTGTCTGCTCTTGCCGTTGTTGCTCGGGCTGAAACTCAAGCGATTCCGGCACCATTGCGCACTCGTCGGACTTGCACTGGGCACCCTGTACATTGGATTGGCAGCGGTCCAGCACCAGCAGGCCATCGAACTGGCCAGGACGGAGCAGCCCGATGCCCTGGAGCATGCCGCGCTGCCCCTGCCCTTCTCCCCATTTCACTGGCGCTTGATCGCAGTCCAACCTGAAAGCATCCAGCATGCAGCCATCGACTTAAGGCCTGAGTGCATGGACCTTTCTTCGATGTTCCCGGTTAACCTCATCCGTCGGCTCGGAGCACAAGTCGATACAACCGGGGATTTGCACTGGCATTCGCTGATCCGTCTCATAAACAAACAGCCGATACCGGAGCAATCCGCTTTGGCCTTCTATCTCTGGTTCGCCCGCTTCCCCGTGCTGCTGGACAAAGAGCCAGACTATGTTGAATACGGTGATCTACGCTTTGGAGCCGGCGTCCCGGGGAGTCGCGCACCATTCCGGTTGCGCATTAGTCGGCGTGGAGTACACAGCCAAGCTTGGCTGATCTGGAGCGATCAACGCATCACTCCCCTTCCATTGAACTGATCGGTATTTTCCGCTGGCCTTCGACAAAACCCATGCAGTAGCTTTGCAGCAATGGTATTGGACCGCTATATCTTCCGCCTCTGGGCTGGCCCTTTCGCCGGCGGCATGCTTGTCGTGCTCGGCATCCTGCTGCTTGGCCGAGCCCTAAAGCTCCTGGGACAGATCGGCGACAGTCCGGAGGCCTGGCGGCTGATGGGGGAGTTGCTGGTTTTTACCATTCCCTATTTCCTGTTGCTGACCATCCCCATGGCCTTCTTTCTGTCCATGCAGAACACGATCACCAGCTTGCAGCAAGACAGCGAAATGGATGCTCTGCGCGCGGCGGGCATCTCATACACCCGTATGTTTCGCTCCCTGCTGGTCATGGCCTTTCTCCTGTGGTTCGTGCTGAGCTATGTCGCCCTGTATATGCTCCCCCAGAGCCAGCTCAGCTTCAACCAGTTGCTGTTGAAGGTTTATGAACTAAAGGGAGTCCTCAGCTTTTCTCCTCAGCGCTTTTCGCAGGACAGCGACCCCATCACGGTGTATGTGGAAGGAGAAAAGGCAGACAACGTCTACCAGGGCATCTTTCTTGAGGATCGTCAGCAGCAGGCCTCGGTTTACTACTTGGCGGAAGAAGGCGAGTTTCGGCCCGCCGGCAATCGACTGCAACTGATCCTGCGCCATGGTGTTCGCCTGGAAGGCCAAGGCAACAGCCAACGCATGCTGCGTTTCGAGGAATACAAAGTCAGCCTTCCTATCCAGGCCCTACGCATGAAACGCCAACACTTGGGGGATCACCCCACGACGATGAAGCCTGCCATGCTCTGGCAACATATCCAAAAGACCCAAGATCCCATCGCAGTTGCTGAATGGCACCGACGTCTGGGACTTCCTTTTTTGGTTCTCGTGCTCTTCCTGTTTGCCCTGCCCCTGTCACTGACCCCCAAACGTTCGGGCAAGGCCGGGTCGTTGCTGCTTGGCATCGGTGTGCTGATCGCCCTGTACAACACTCAACTGCTCTTGCTCCGTCAGATAGAACAAGGCCATTTTCCCGGCTGGACCATCTGGCTGTCCCACATGGTCACACTCGGGCTTGGTCTGTATCTCTGGCGCCGTGCGGAACGCGATCAGCTGCCAGCCCTGTTGGCCCAGGGCGGTGAATCCATCTACCTCGTCCATCAATGGCTGCAACAGCGCCTCGGTCGCCGACTGGATGAGCCTGGCGCGTAGCCCCGTATGCGTAGCCCCCCATATATTTCAACACCGTGTGGAAGGTGACTCCTCTAGCAGCCAGTCATAGCGTAACACTTCACTCATGCCAAACCTGTTACAAGTAAAGTACGAATGTGGCCCTAACCCGCCGCCCCCGTGCCATGCAACGGATTGGGAGAGTCTGAGCCCTTACCAGCCTCCCTCAGGCCTAGGCCCAACAGCAACATGCCTAGCATGCCCGTAAAATGCTCGTTCAGACTCAGGGAGGAAAGCCCATGCAAGACCAGGGCCACGCCCGAGCAGGCAATCCAGCAACCGGCACTGCCCCGGCGCCAATCCATCCGCCATCCGAGGGAGACCCAGAAGAAGAATAGGCCGATGGTGACCAATAGTCCGATGGGCCCTTGTTCGACCAATGCTAGAAGAAAAAGGTTGTGTGGATGATCAAAGACCTGCTTCTTTCTCCCATAGGCCCAATCCGGATGCTGATCGACCACCTGCCTGGCCGCTGACAGGTAACCACCGGTGCCCACGCCGAGCATGGGATGGTGCCGCCAGGCAGCTAGGCTCGTCTTCCAGATGTGCAACCGGGCATCCCGCAGCTTTGCTTCCTGGGTCGTCGGATGAAGCAAGTGCTGCCAGGTTTCAGCCAACCGGCTTTTCCCAGGTCCTGCAAGGATCAGCACCAGCAACATGCACAATAGCCCAACCACGAGCCCCTTGCCTACAGCCAGCTTCAGATCCCGCCGGTGCCGCCATACAACCATGAGCAGCAAAATGCTGGCCACCAGATAGCCCGATCGCCCCTGAGCCATAAATACGGCAACCACGGACCAGGCGGCAAACAACCCATATGCAAGGCGAGTCCTGCCACTTGTCCGAAAGGCCCTGTGGGCCAGCCAAGCTGCCCACATGCCGTACACGACACCGAAACCGATATGACCGATATGTCCCGTCGGATTGTCTTGGGAAGAACCCAGCACGGTCACCTGAACCAGCCCAGCGGCCTGCAAGAGGGTAAACCCGAGGTGCAGTGCAAGACCGGCCGATATACCCCAGATCAGCCAGGGATGCATGCGCGAGCGAAGCCCGAGCAACAAGGGAGCCAACAGAAAAAACCACCAGTGGCTGAGCTCCGAAAATCCTTTGAGTGCATCCGGAGACCAGGCAATCGCCATCAGGGCCCATAGCACATAAGCTGACAGCAGAACGGCCAAGGCTCTGAAGCGGGAAAAACAAAGCACAAGGCCAGCCGCAAGTTCACCGGAGAACAGTCCCAACCCCAAAGCCAACCCGAACATGGCATTGGCTCCTGCAACCGAGAACGGAAACACAAGCGTTCCTGCCAGCAGTGCAAGGCAGGTCGCGTCAGCAAGTCCAATCCGGGAATTAAGCCTGAGCATCAATCTGTTCATAAAGCGCGACATGCTCCCGGGCCACATCAAGCCAACTTCTCCGGTAGGACACCCTGCCCGTATGCAGAATGGCCCGTTCACATGCCTGAACCCATTGCTCAACAGGCGCATGCTCGGGCACGATGCATGATGGATGAACCTCCGAGCGCGCACCACACTGATCGGAAACGACAGCGGGCACGCCGGCGCTTAGCGCCTCGGTGACCACCATGCCAAAGGGCTCCATGCGGGCTGGATGCAACAACAGATCAATGCGTGCATAAAAATCATGCAGATCCACATCGCCAAGCAGGCTCACCTCGAAGGGGACATGCGCAAACAGATGCCTTACTTCCGAAGCAGAAGGGCCAGCCACAATGAGCCTGACCCGCGGATTTGCGCTGTACCATGCCCGGAGGATACGAACGGTCCTGTCCAGACCCTTGCGCCGCCATTCTCTGCCTGCAAAACCGACGACGATCTCCGAAACATCAGCTCTTGGTCGCCTTCTTGGAAAGGCATCCACGCCAGGAGCAATCACCGGCCCCATCCGTTCACCAATACAGGGATAATAATCCTCGAGCATCTGACGAATGAGCACAGAATTGGGGACAACACAACGCACCTGCGGCCCGCAAACCTCTCGCCGCTCCAGCAGCAGACTACCCCATACCCTGGGGCTCATACGCCGCCACCACGGCCGTTCGAGCACTCTGGCAAAGGGAGGGCCATGGAACGTGGTGACCTGATGGACTGCAGTCGCCTCATGACTGTGAAACAGCCAGCCTGGCCAGGTATGTCGCGAAACGAATCGACTTACGCGCCCCGAAAAGCGCCAAGCAGCCAGCCATCGAGGTCTCCGGGCCATGCTCCCCAGACGATGGACTTCGATCCCCTGCGGTACGGAAGCATGAACCGTTTCGCAGATGACACGCACCGGGATGCCCAATTCCCTCAATGCACGGGTGAGACGCCAGACATAGGTTTCCATGCCTCCGACCGGACCGAATCGCCGAACAATCTGGACGACACCATCCGGTTTCATTGCTCAATTCGCCCCTGGAGTTCAACAGCCTTGGCATACTTCAGGAAACTGGTCATGGCTGCCTGGGCAGCATGAACCACACCTGGCACGCCATCCAACATGCCTAGACGCAAAAGGTAATTGCGCACGAAACGCCATGCCGGATTGAGCAGTACATGGCGGAGCCCCACCGGTTTGCCAGCCTGCACAAGCTCTGCCGCCTGCAGATCCGTATACCGATTGATCTTGTCAAAGATCTCGCTCACGGATGCGGCTGTATGATGCTCAATCCAACCGTCCAGTGCCCTTACTGGACCGTCGACCACGACGTGCTCATGAATCGGTCGCCGGCTCCAATGCGCTCGGCGACGGTCATAAAGGCGTACATGAGGGTCGGGCCATGCCTCACCATGCCTCAATGGTCGCCCCATGATGAAATGTAGAAAGTTGCACCGATAGGCCGCCGGTTGATGGCTGTATGCCAGCGCCCGCTGGATCGAATCCACCAGGCGTTCACTGACCCGTTCATCCGCATCGAGGTTGAGCACCCAGTCATGACGAGCATGATCACTGGCAAACTGTTTCTGGGCCCCAAACCCCTGCCAGGCATGCTCAATCACCCGGGCTCCATAGGCCCTGGCAACCTCGCACGTGCGGTCGGAACTGCCACTGTCGACCACCAGAATGTCCTCGGCCCACCGTACAGATTCTAAACAGGCTGGCAGATTTGCCTCCTCGTTCAGCGTGATGATCACGACCGACAGGGGCAACCGGGACGTCGACAAGCGCGCTCTACCTCGTGACAAGGAAAGGCCCCAAAATCAGGGCATCCAGTCTAGCTGACAGAAAGGCACGGATGGCCTCGTCCGCCGTGCGTACGATGGGTTCCTCATGCATGTTGAAGCTCGTGTTGATCACGCTCGGAACACCAGTCAAATCGCGATAAGCCGCGATGATGTCATAGTAGTCGGGATTGTCTTGGCGGCGAATAACCTGTGGACGCGCCGTTCCATCGACATGGACCGCAGCTGGAATATTCTTCTTGGCTGTCTCCGAGGCATCATAGGTGATCGTCATGAATCGCGCCGCAACATGTTCAGGTTTCCAAGCTGGAAAATAATCTGCGGCCTCCTCTTCGAGGATCACCGGGGCAAAGGGCATGAATTCGGTGCGCTGAAACTTCTTGTTCAGCCACTGGTTGATGCTTGGATCGTTGCATGCGGCCATGACCGTACGATTTCCCAATGCCCGCGGACCGTATTCCATACCCCCGCTGGCTCTAGCCACGACCTTGCCTTCGGCGAGCATAGCGGCCACCCGGCCAGCCATGTCCTCTGGCTCCTCGTAGGAGAGCCCTGCCTCGCGCAGAGCCCCCAGCGCCGCCGCGCGGTCGATGACCGTGCCTAGATAAACGTTTTCCAGCAGGGATGGATACAGACGTCCGTTGTGCCTGGCAAGTACCTCATACGCTGCACCCGTAGCCAGGCCACCATCGCCCATGTTGGGATGGATATAAATATTCTCGACCTCCGGCAAGGCCAGCAACCTCTGGTTCAGTTTGACATTGGCAAACACGCCGCCGGCCACAGCAAGCTTCGTTACTCCCAGATCTCGCATCTGGCGTCTGATCCATTGACATATTACCTGTTCCGTCAGGGCCTGGATGCCGGCTGCTACATCCTCGCGAGACAGATCCACGCACAACTCCCTGATCACGGACTGCCCCATGTCGGCAAACTGACGCAAAGTCACCCTTGCCAGACGAGCATCAAGAAGATGATCCCAATCCTCCTGGTTCACATGCTTGAGCAGTCGGGACAGCAAGGGCTCAGGCTGGCCATAAGCAGCAAGCCCCAGCACCTTGCCTTCATGACGTGTAGCTTTGAATCCCAAATAGACTGTCACCGCTGAATACAGTAGTCCGATGCTGTTTACAGCATCCATGTGATGGACATGCTCCAGTCGTCCCTGATGGCCGATCCAGACAGACCCCCAGGAAAAATCGCCCGAGCCATCGAGCGTGATCACCGCCACCCTCTCTTCGCAGAAGGGCGAGGCATAATATGCCGAAGCCGCGTGTGCCAAATGATGCTCGACCGTCTGGCGAGGCTTGGTCGACAGCACGCCATGCGGCTTTCTCCGCGGCCGTAGCACGCGCGTGAAACGGTCATATTGATGCTTCCAATAAAAGCGCCGGATCAAGGGCTCCTGACGTCCCAACTCGGCCACATGCCGAAACAAACGGTTCAGATATGGGCGTTGATCCCAACGGGAAAGATTTGCCAAGGCAACGATATCCACATCATCGGGCTGCACGCCGGCCAAGGCCAACACCTCGTCGATGGCTTCATGGGGGTATGCATTGTCCATTTTGATGCGTGAAATGCGTTCCTGTTCCACGGATGCGACCAATCGACCGTCAATGAGCACGCTGGCCCCGGTGTTGTGATGTCGCCCGTCATTGATGCCTAGGATGATCATGGATTCAGCTCACTCCTCAATGACCGGCCTTTCTGTATGAAGACCGGTCCTTCATATGCTTCCAAGGTCCCGACAATATGCCCGAACTTGATCTTCGCCACGACCTTGACCGGGATATGGCGCTCATCATCAGTCACCCATATCTTCATCGTGCCCTTGCTGGAAAAAATGCCTTCCGTCTTCAACTTGGGCTCCAGTATCACGCAGGGAACCACGCCCCCCCAGGGAACGCGAAGCATCGGGCGCTTGTTGAGTACACGGACCAGCACCTGATAGCGTTTTCTGGAATCAAACACGGGGATCCGGAATTCATCTCCCGGACGCAGGGGCATCGAGCGGGTCAGCAGAAAGGCATCGACAACGCTCAGGTGCCCTGCAGGCACGTCATAAACGGTTGTCTCCCCCTTTTGAGTATAACGCACCTGGTTCCGTTGCCAGTCAAAACGGGTCTGCTTGATGGAATGATAGCGGTTTTCATGCTGCTCGACATCAAAACTCAGGCTCTGGATGCGACCATCCAGACAGGTACCCGTGGCCGTGATGGTATCCCTAACCTTCTTGAACAGGTCCAACACCCTGTTCGTACGCGCGCTGATTTGCGTGTGCCACCCCTGCTGGACGGAAACAATGCTCATCGTCGCCGACCCAGCATTGATGAATTCCCAAGAGACATCAAAGCTCATGCGCTCCCCCGAGAAGGGCATGCACTTGTCCGCTGCAAGGGCAGGATGGACGAACACGACGAGCGCAGCAAAAACAAGCAAGCGTCTCAAAACGAACCCCGTAGCCAGCCAAGCAGCACCATGCAAACCAATCCCCCGAACAATCCCAGGACATTGTTCCACTCACGGTGCCTGGATACGAGCGCCCAGTCGAAGCTACCCGCGCCAAGCCCCCTGGCGTTCAGGCGCGGGAAGAAACGCGGTACCTGCTCCATGTAACGGCGATATTCGTCACTGAATTCGCGCAGAAGGTCCTGTTCCTCCCGATCCATCGTCGGCACGAAAATCATCGCAAAGACAGCCAATCCGGCCAGCAAGAGCCAAGCATTGGCCGAGGCAATGAGAAAGCCCGTCGTGATCAAGGCATGGCCCAGATACAATGGATGCCTGCACAGTGCATAAGGTCCTGTTCGAGTCACCTCGGCCATCTTATGGATATGCCCCGAGGCCCAGATACGCAGCGCTTCACCAAGCACAACCCATGGCAGGCCCCATAACAAGCTTGAACGCGTGGGCTGCGCAAAGACAAGGGCAAACAGGACGAACACAGCACTGAGCGTGATACGATGATGCTCGACAATGCTCCGCCAGCCACGCGTTCCAGTCGGCTTAGATTGCTCCCGATTCATGCAGTGCCTCCAGGATTGCCGATGCGCGAATTTGATCCATGCAGACGAAATGACCGCACTTCCGTCTGAAGCACGGGCCGCATGGTGGATTTGACTCGACATGCCATTGTCGGGGACCAAAGGGCCCGGAACGCCAGGATGCCGAAGGTCCCCAAAACATGACGGTTGTGCATTCCATGGCCGCTGCCAAATGCAACACGCCGGTATCAGCGCCCACCACGGCGTCGGCTTTTTGCAACAATCGGCACAATGCTGACATGTTCAGGCGTTCGGGCAAGCACAGCGCATGGCTTTGTTGGGCAAGCGTGCTTGCACGGCGGCATTCCTGCACATTTCCCCAGCTGAAAACCGCCCGTTTCCCCGTGGACTGGATCCCTCGTGCCACCTCTATCCATGTCGCGTCGGGCAAACGCTTGGTCTCCCAGCCGCCTGCAGCATGCAACACAATGTAATTTCCCCAGTCTTCAAGGCTCGACTCACATGCTAGCGGGACCCTCATGGAGGCAAGCACCTCCTTGCGCAACCTCGGTGGCTCGTACGACATCACGGGCAGGTCATCAAGGGACGATGCAAACGGAGCCAGCGCCACCTTTCGATTTTGCTGAACGACATGGCGCTCCTGCTCGGCAAACGGAACGCTGCGCTCGAGCCAAGCTGCCGGCCGCTCCCGCACAAACTGCTCATCAAGACCGTAAACAACCGAATTTGCGGCCCTTGCCAGCAGAGCCGACTTGATCAACCCCTGAAAATCCAGAACAGCATCGAAATGGTACCGCCTCAGTTCACGCACGACGCGCATTGCATCTCTCAGCGGATGCTTTCCCTTCAGAGCTACGGCATGAACGTGAACGGCCGAGGGAAACACCTCGGTTACGAAACGGTAACGCTCATCAACCAACCAGTGTACCTGAACATCTGGTCGGGCCAGGAGATCTTCAAGGGCGGGCAGCGCATGAATGATGTCACCAAAAGCCGAAAGCCGGACCACCAGCAGCTTCAAGCCAACATCTCCCTGCAGGCATCAAGCACCAGGTCAACAGGCAGATTGCGCATGCAAGGTTGACCTTCCACCTTGCATTCCCGCTGCAGACAGGGGCTGCACGGAGCAGGGCGATAAAGCACGCGAACCTTCGGCCCAGAAGGCGCTGTTCTTGCCGGGTCGGTAGCTCCGAACAGCGCCAGGGTCGGACGACCAAGACCGGCAGCAACATGCATCAATCCGGAATCATTGCAAAGCAACAACCGACACTGGGAGACAAGTTGGAGGGCTTGGCGCAGGCTTGTCCGGCCGCAGGCATTCCAGCATCGGTCGGTCGACACTCGCTGCAAAACTGCCTCCCCAATGGGGCGTTCCGTCTGTGTCCCCAGAACGACCAGATGCCATCCGTCTCGGGACAGCAGCTCACAGATCCTCGCATAGGACTCGGCCGGATAACGCTTGGCACCACCAAACTGTGCACCGGGCGCGATGCAAAGCAGGCGATCGGAAGAGAGCCCCCGCTGAGCAAGCATTTCACCGGCCACAGCAGCATCTTCCGCCGGCGCCACCAGCTGCACCTGCTGTTCATCCACAGTAATGTCCAACTGACGCAGCATGTCCAGGTAATGCAAGCGATGGTGATCGTGCCGCAGATCAAGGCGTCTGCTCAACCGATGGGTCAACAGTATGGCGCGCCACTGGCCGCGATAACCTACCCTCTGCCTAACTCCAGCTCGCCAAGTCAACCAAGCTGAACGAAAGCTGTTGGGAAAAAGAAAGGCCAGATCCGCATACGGCACGCGATCATGATGGCAAAATGCATTACGGCCTAGGTTCAGATAAGGCAACACATCAGTCAGCCAGGGACGACCGAACACAAGCAGTCGCTCGGCACCGGCAAAGCATCTTACCAGTGCACGCATGGCTGGCTGGGCCATGATCACGTCCCCGAGCCAGTTGGGCGGCAACAGCAGCAATGTGCGTGGAGGAAAGAGTTTCCTCATGACATGTCCGATGGCAGACGGCTACCTTGTAGCCCGCAGACAAAAAGCCGTTCCTGACGGCCAAGCCAGGCCTGCCAGCCCTGAAGCCCGGAGTTTAGCCTGATATCCCGATGGATCGTGAAATGACGGCTCAGAGTCCTCCGAATACCATCGTATGAATAGCAGTACGGCCTTCCTTCCGGCCCCAGCGAAGGCAGACAGCGATGAAGAAAATACTGTAGCCTGGCTTCAAGGCTGGAGAAAACGGTCATGCCGACAAACAAAAGGCCCCGGGGCCGAAGCAGCCTTTCCAGTTCGTTGAGCACCAGCTCCGGGTTCAGGACATAGCCCAGAACATTCATGGCAACAATGCAGTCAAAGCTGTGATCGGGGCATGGAATCTGTTCGGCCATCCCAACCAGATAATTCCCGTCGGGAAGCTCCCCGGGGTAGATGCGACGAAAATCGTCGGACAATGGATCCACAAAGGTTTTCCTGCCTTTCTCGAGCATGCTGCTAAGACACACCGGACCGGGGCCAATTTCGAGTATTTCCATCTCTTCGGGAAGGTGCGCCGTATACTTGAGCAGATAAGGCAAATACACCTGTCGTGCATGATCCCTAGCCTTTCGCAAGACCTCAGGGCCGGCCCATTTGGCCAGCTCGCGTTGCTGCGAAAGTTGCCAACGATGACGGGAAACCGCCTTGTGATGCGCGCTCACGCGACATCCTCCGCATCATCGAGAATGCGCCACCGGCGGTGCATCCAGAGCCATAATTCCGGCCGCTCATCAATGAGCCCTTGGAAACTTCGGTTGACAGCAGCCATGGTTGCCTGCTGGTCTCTGGCCGCATTACCGCTTTTCTCAGGCAACGGAATGGACCAGAAACGTAGACGAAACCTGAATGCCCTGCCCTGCCGCAACAGGGCAACACCAAACATCGGGATGTCATACTTGACTGCATAGATGGCCGGCAAGGTCGTCGTGTTGGCTGCATGACCGAGAAAAGGAACCGGCACGCCATTGGACACATGCTGGTCGATCATCATGGCCACGACACCACCCTGGCGCAGATGACGGGTCATCCATCGTAGTCCCTGATAACGGCTGTGTAATTCTGTCCCAAATCGCTCTCGGCACCTTTTCAGAAAACTATCCAGACCAGGCTGCCTCAACGGCCGGTAAAGCTGGGCACAGTGATAACCCAGCACGGAAAACATCAAGGCGCCGAGCTCCCAGTTGGAATGATGGCAGGCATTGACCAGAACACCACGGCGCCGTTCGTAGGCCTCCCTAAAGGCTTGTTCCCCCTCGATTTCGATACGCGACAGAAGAAAGTCCCGCGAGCGCTGAAAGACATGTGGCAGTTCGAACAGCGTGCGGCCAAGCTCTGCAAAGCATTCCCTGGCCGTGTTCCGCCGCCAATTCAATGAGCGACTCGGATAGATGCGGCCAAGATTGCGTAATGCAATCCTCCGATGACGGGCATCCAACCAATAAGCCATGCGCCCCAGGCCCGCGCCAAGCCCGCCGGCCAGACGTACTGGCAGCCAGCGCAATAGATGAAACAACAGCTTGACGGCTGCCGTCAGCACAATATCCAAGATAAAGACCGCTCCGGAAACCGCTTTTCAGATGATACCCCAGCGCTACAGCCAGCATGCACCGGGCCACGTTCATCAAACCTTACCATATCCGTTGAAAGCGCGCTGGCCCCGTCAATCCCGCAGCTTCTGGGCTTCGTCTTCAAGCATGACCGGAATATCATCCCGAATGGGATAGGCCAATTTGCAGGCATCACAGACAAGGGCATCCTTGCCCTCATTGTAATGGACCTCGCCCTTGCATTTCGGACAGACCAGAATCTCCAACAATGATGGATCGATCATGGCGCAACTCCCGCTTGAAAAATGTTCACAAGCCTATGCTCGACTTCCGGTTTCGGCAATCTGCGACCATACATCACCGGCCACGGAGACGATCCCGCACGGCCTCATACAAGCCCTGTTGTGCAGCAGGCTTCTGGCATAGCACCCATAGCGACTCTTCACCGGGCCACCAGCGCAACAATTTTACGGCATCCTTCATGGTGGTGACGACCGGCAGCCCCTGGCGACGCAAGTGTTGCACATCCACAGCCCCATAACGGTAGTGATCTGGAAACACCTCGCGAGCATGGATATCCAGACCCAAACGTTCCAGATCAAGAAAGAACCGACCGGGACGCGCAATCCCCGCAACCGCCACGACCCTTTCAGGCGGATGACACGCAACCCCATGTACATCCACCAGCTCCGCAGATGCGTTCCACCAGCGCCAGGATCTTGAAATCCCAGGCAGAGGAACCGGCTTGTCTCTACCCACACGAACAATCAAGTCAGCGCGACTCAGATGATCGATGGGCTCGCGCAGAGGGCCTGCCGGCAGCAGATATCCATTGCCCACGCCCTCGGCAGGCACCAACACAATATCGAGACATCTCCGCAATTGGCGATACTGAAATCCATCATCAAGCAGAATCACATCACCTCGTTTGGCCGCATGAAAGGCACCCGCCACGCGATCCCTGGCTGCCACGACTGGGCTCCGACTCAAACGAGCCAGCATGACGGACTCGTCCCCAACCTCGTATGGATCGGATGCGGCCGTCACATCCCTGACCTCTTGCACATGAGCCCCATCACCCCTGCACAGAATCACAGGATAAAAGCCATCCTGCCGAAGCTGATCGGCAAGCCAAGCAACAAACGGTGTCTTTCCACTGCCGCCGACCGTGATGTTACCGACCGACACCAGCGGGACGCCAACCTCCACGGATCTGTGCTCGCGCCATTGCTGATGCAGACGCAAACCGAGGCCATAGCCTGCGGATGACAGACGCAGCCACAATGGTGGCTTGCGTCTGTCCCACCAGCGAGATTCGATGGTCTCTGTCCAACGCCTGATCATGCCAACCTCAGGGCCATCTCGGCCCAGATCCGGTCGAGAACATCCCGCTGTTCCTGCATAAAGGCAGCGGCGCTGGCGTGCAACGCCTGCAACTCCTCCGGATGCTCGAGCCATCGCTTGATGATGTCCTCAACCTCGTCATCAGAACGCCCGATAACAGCTGCACCCTGCATAACAAGTTCGTGCATGATTTCACGAAAATTCTGCACGAATGGTCCGGTGACAACCCCCCTGCCGCAAACAGCAGCCTCCAGAGGATTATGGCCACCGATATCGACCAGACTGCCACCGATAAAAACCAAATCGGCGACGGCATACAGAATGGCCAGTTGCCCCATGGCATCCACAAGAAGCACATCCACCCCAACAGGGCTCTCCCCTTGACTCCAACAGTGCAAACGCAAGCCCTGCTCCCGCACGAGCTCAGCCACCCTCTCGAAACGTTCAGGATGCCGCGGAACGACAACGACCAGTAGCTCGGGACAGAACTGACGCCAAGCAGGCATCATGTTCAGTACGCGACGTTCTTCATCTTCATGTGTGCTGGCCAACAGCAAAATAGGCCTGGCCTGAGACGGATCGATACGCCGACGCAAGCTCAAGGCATCAACGTCGGGCGGCGTAACCGCATACTTGAGATTCCCTACAAGGCGAATGCGATGATTCTCGACACCGAGCTCCCTCAGGCGATCCGCATCCAGACGGCTTGCTGGAAGAAACAACTCGGCCTTGTTCAAGGCTCGCCTCCAAAGCCAGCGCGTGGCCCTGTAACGCGGAAAGGAACGATCAGAAATACGCGTATTGACGCTTATGATGGGCACACCTGCCGCATGACATGCAGATAACATACCAGGCCAAAACTCCGTCTCGGTCAGCACGAGCAGACGCGGCTGAAGGTGAAGAACATACCTGCGCATCAAACCCGGCAGATCCCAGGGGAGAAAGGCTAAGCTCACCCTGTCTCCCAGTAGTCGGCGAGCGTGCTCGAAGCCTGTGTTCGTGACTACAGTCAGATGCACTCCCTGACCTGCTGACAGAAAACGTCGGATCAAG
This sequence comes from Zetaproteobacteria bacterium, assembly GCA_003695905.1. GTDB lineage: Bacteria > Pseudomonadota > Zetaproteobacteria > Mariprofundales > Mariprofundaceae > J005. The sequence continues at coordinate 18,813 of RFGS01000004.1, forward strand.
GGCACCACGGAACCGACCTCACCGACCGAGCAGGCATGCACCCAAATACAGCCCTCGCGCGCTTGCGGGGTATCCAGCATGAGCAATTGTTTCCATTTGGGAGCCATGGCCTGATCTGACATGGGCGTATTCGAGCAGGAACATGCCGAATGCGCCAGCCATCGTGTTCATTCCGGCACCTTAAAAATCCATTTGCCAAACAACGAAGGGCACCGTAAAGTGCGCCGTCTGCCGAAATTGGCTTATGCATGCAAAAACATACCTTGCTCCGGCCGCGCTGCTAGTGCCGGGGCGTACGATGAAGGTACACCGAGAGGAGCGCCGTGTATTACGAAACCATTTTCATTGTCAATCCTGATATTTCTCAGGAAAACACCGAACAGATCACCAACGACTTCGTTACCAAGGTCGAAAAAGCGGGCGGCAGGATCGTCAAGCGTGAATACTGGGGAGTTCGCCCCCTGGCCTACTCGATCGCCAAGCGCAAGCGCGGTCACTATGTGCTGCTGGTCACGGATGGCGAGCCGCAGGCCCTTGAAGCCTTGGAGCGGGCCATTCGCCTTGAGGAAAGGGTCATTCGTTCCCTGACCGTCAAGCTCGATGAGCTTACCGAGGAACCATCGCCCTTGCTGAAGCGGAAAACCGCCGGCCAGCAGGCAACGGCAGAGGAGCCCCAGGCAAACGCTGGTGAATCAGCCCAGGCCTGAGATCAACCAGGTCAGAGTCGCCGGCCTGCTGGAGCGCTTGCGCCAGCGATGGACACCTGACGGAAGTCTCGCCATTGTGGCCGAACTTTCCGTATCCAGACCGCAACTGGGACCGGGAAGGGCAAGCAATGAGACACATCAGCCATTGCCCGTCAGAGCCACAGGAGATGTAGCCGAACAGTTGACGAAACTGGAAGGGCAATATGTCTTCATCGAAGGCCTGCTGCGACGTCGCTATTATCGAAGAGACGGTGAGTCCCGATGGGGACAGGTCGAGATCTGGGCCAAGAGCATAGAGATCATGACCGAATCGAATTGATTGTGATGAGGAGAAACAGGAAATGACGGAAACGACACAGGAAACCAAAAGTGAAACTCAGGCACCTGAAGCCACAACCAGCCGCGAACGTCGGCCTACGCGTCGGCCCGGGGGCCGTTTCCAGCGCCGGCGTAAGTTCTGCAAGTTTTGCGCTGACAAGAGCCTGAAGATCGACCACAAGAATCCCGATCTTCTGGCTCAGTTCATCACCGAGCGGTACAAGATTCTTCCAGCCCGCGTGACTGGTACCTGTGCGTACCATCAGCGCCAGCTTACGACAGCCGTCAAGCGAGCACGCGTTCTGGCGTTGCTGCCCTTTACACCGCTGCACAAGGACTGAAACTGCTGTGCAGGCACTCGGCCCGTCCGATATGCCTGCACAGAGCATTATTGCCACCCGTGACTGAAGCAAAGCAACTATCTCCGGCTGCTGCCTTCGTGCTGACGAGAAGACTGCCCTGCGGTCTGCTGCTGGCGTTGATGATTGGTGCTTTCGCCGTGTTCGCGGGTGCAAGCAATCTGCCTGCTCTGGCCATGTTGCTTGGGCTTGCGGGCATTGCCATGAACATGCTTGCTCCAGCTCTGGTGGCGCTGGTCACCTTTGGCGGCGGGCTGAACTATGCACTCCAGGTCAGCGCCCTGGCTTCACTGCTCATCTTCACAGCCGCAGGCTTTGCTCTGGCAACAGGCATTCTGACCTTTGTCGTGTATGGATGCGTCGTGGCCATCGCTGCCCACCTGTTCATGGGCAACGATGGCACAGCCAGAAGTGGCCAATGGCTGGCAGCGGGACTGGGACTCAGCGTCATGCTGGCCCTGATTATTAATGCCTTTGCCGAGGGTCTGGATCTGAGGGCCTACACCGAGCATCTGCTGCATCCGTTCTTTGAAAACATGCAGGCAGCTGATGGAGACCCCGAGATCCAAGCAGCGCTTTCCCGCTCTCGGTCAATGATGGCGCAGGTGCTGCCGGGCTTGCTAGCATGGGCCATGTGGATCGTCTGGTGGGGAGATATTGTGCTGGCCAAATCCATCGCACTTCGCTATGGATTCTACGAAGGTCAGAACAATGACGTGCTGGACTTGCATTTCGGCAAGCCATGGGCGTATCTTTTTCTTGTCGCCCTGATAGGCGCGAATCTGGGTCATGGTGACCTGCAATTCTCGGCCACCAATCTGGCGCTGTTCATTGGCGGGATGATGGCCGTTCAGGGCGTCATGGTCGTCCATAGCTGGTTCAGGGCGAGGAAGATGCAGTTCCTGATCGGCCTGATGTATGTCATGCTGTTTTTCTGGACGGCAATGATCGTTCCCTTCGTCATTGTCGGACTTATGGATATTTGGTTTGATTTTCGCCGAAACATCGATTCGGCACATGGAGGATAAAAAAAATGCAATTGATTCTTCTTGAACGCGTGGAAGGACTGGGCAATGTCGGCGATGTTGTCAATGTGCGTCCGGGCTATGGTCGCAATTACCTGATCCCGCAGGGCAAGGCTGCTCTTGCGACCGAGGCCAACCGCAAGGTATTTGAACGACGCAAAGCCCAACTCCTTGCCAAGCAACAGGCTGAACTGGAGAAGGCCCAGTCCGTGGCTGAAAAACTGGGCGAACTTGAACTGACCCTGGTTCGCGCTACTTCCGACGGCAAGCATTTGTATGGATCGGTCTCTACAGGAGATCTTGCAGAGCTGGTCAATGCCCATGGTTATGACATTGCCCGTCGCAACATCATCCTGGATGAACAGATCAAAACGGTTGGGGAACACCGCTTCCGCATCCGCTTGCACCCGGATGTTACGGCCGAACTCTCGGTCAAGGTGGAGTCTGAAAGCCATTGAGTCGACCCGTCCCGCTTCGCGCGGCTGACAGCCTGCGCGAGCATTCGCCGCCGCATGCCCTTGATGCGGAACGGGCGGTGTTGGGCGGCATCATGCTCGATCCCGAGGCATTGGAGCGTCTGGAAGGGACGCTCCATCCCGAGCATTTCTATGTCGAGGCCAATGCCAAGATCTTTGCCTCGATGTTGGACCTGCATGCAAAGAATCAGCCTGTCGACGGCCTGACGGTCAAGGACCACCTTGAGCAACACGGTGAGCTGGACGCCTGCGGCGGCGAGGCTTATCTCGCTGATCTTGTCAGCAGCATCCCCACAGCGGCCAATGTGCGCCACTATGCAAACATCGTCAGGGAACGCGCTGTGCTGCGCGAACTACTCAGCGTTTGCGCGGAAGTTTCGCGAGAGGTCTACGAGCAACCAGGCAAGGATGTCAATGAACACCTTGACTTAGCCGAACAAAAAATTCTGGCCATCGCGGAGCACTTCAACCGCTCGCGTCCAACATTTGCCAAGATGGATGCCCTGATGGTCCAGAGCTACAAGGAACTTGAAGCCCGATACGCCGAGAAAAAGGCCATCACAGGCGTACCAACGGGCTTCTCCGACCTGGACGAAATGACTTCCGGACTGCAGCGCGGCGATCTCATCATCATTGCGGGCCGCCCGAGCATGGGTAAAACAGCCTTCTCGATGAACATCGCTCAGAATGCCGCCATACGCAATGATGAACCTGCCGTGGTGGCCATTTTTTCGCTGGAGATGTCAGCACAGCAGATAGCCCTGCGCATGCTGGCCAGCGAGGCCCGGGTGGACATGAAAAGCCTGCGTACCGGCCGTTTCTCGACCGAGGACTGGCGAAAGCTTGCCTCGGCCAGCGGGGCACTCGCAGAAGCATCCATCTATGTCGATGACACGCCAGCCATATCGGTGCTCGAGCTCCGATCCAAATGCCGTCGTCTTCGGCGTGAAGCTAAGGGACTGGACTTGATCATCATCGACTACCTGCAATTGATGTCCGGTCGGGCCGATTCCGAACGACGTGAACAGGAAATATCGGAGATCACACGGGCACTCAAGGGATTGGCCAAGGAACTCGATGTCCCAGTCATAGCGCTCTCCCAGCTGAATCGTTCCCTGGAGTCAAGAGCAGACAAACGCCCGATGATGTCGGATTTGCGAGAGTCCGGTGCCATCGAACAGGATGCCGACGTCATCATGTTCATCTATCGGGATGAGGTTTACCACAAGAAGCCCGAAAATGAGGGCCTGGCCGAGGTGATCATCGGCAAGCAGAGAAACGGGCCAACGGGTTTCGTCAAGCTTACATTCCTCAAGCAATACACTCGGTTTGAGAACTTCTCACCTGCAGGGGCTTTTGACGACTAGGGCGTTTTCATCCAAAATACAACGATGACACGTCCAGCCTGCGCGGTCATTCACCTTGACCATCTGCGCCAAAATTTCCGCCGGATCAGAAGTCTGGCCGGTGAGGCCGAGATCATGGCTGTGGTGAAGGCCAATGCCTACGGTCATGGCCTGGCCGAAGTGGCGCGCACGCTTGCCGAAGAGGGATGCCGGCACTTTGGTGTCACCGATGCCACGGAAGGTCAGGCTTTGCGTCAGGCACTCGCTTTCCCAGCATCCATTACCTTGCTCTCGGGCATATTCGACCAACACGATGCCCAGCTGGCAGCCATCCATGGGCTTACACCAATCATGTTTAACGAGCTGCAACTGGACTGGCTGCGGCATGCTGGATTCTCTGGTTCATTATGGCTGAAGGTGGATACGGGCATGGGACGCTTGGGCGCATCACAACCTGAAAAGCTGCTCAGAAGCTGCGAACAGGCCGGATTTCACATACGCGGACTGCTCAGCCATCTGGCTTGCGCGGAAGAACCGAACCACCCGCTCAATCGGCAGCAGATCGAACGTTTTTTTTCTCTCTGCTCGCATCTCGGCCTTCCGGGCTCCCTGCTCAACAGCGCCGGCCTGACCCATGAGGATACGGAACGCTTCTCATGCGTCCGCCCTGGCATTGCCCTCTATGGTAGCGAGCCGGTCCCATCCAGACCCATTGGACTCAAGCCAGTCATGCAGTTGCAGGGCAGGATCATGCAGATTCGGGATCTTCCCGCCGGTCATCCGATCTCGTATGGCGCGACATTCTATACGCAAGCCCCCACACGCATCGGGATTGTGTCGCTCGGTTACGGCGATGGACTACCGCGTCAATTGTCCAATCAGGGAGATGTGTTCACCCAGGGCCGACGGCTCCCCATCATTGGCAGAGTTTGCATGGACTATACCATCATTCGTCTGGACGATTGCCCTGCCGAAGCAGGAGACTGGGTGGAATTCTGGGGAGCGAACATCATGGCCAATGAGGTTGCCCGGCAAGCTGGATCAATCGCTTATGAACTGTTTACCGGCGTGACTGATCGCGTTCAGAGGATCATCAGGGAATGATCACACTGCTGGAGAACATCGGCGCATTGCTGCAACGCATGTTTCTCCAGGCTGGCCTCTACCCAGCCCTGTTGCTCAAGATCCTTTCACGCATGCTGCGCCCGCCGTTTTTCATGCGGCAACTCATACTGCAATGCGAAGAGGTTGGCGTCCAATCCCTGCCGGTCGTCCTGCTCACAGCCATCTTTACAGGCATGGTGCTGGCCTTGCAAAGTTATATCGGCTTTCATCGTTTCGGCGCGGAAAGTATGACAGCCACGGTGGTTTCTCTCTCCATGCTCAGGGAGCTCGGACCCGTTCTCGTCGGACTCATGGTGGCCGGCCGCATCGGCGCATCTTTCGCCGCTGAACTGGGCACCATGCGCGTCACCGAACAAATCGACGCGCTTTGGACACTGTCCACGGATCCTGTCCGCTACTTGGTGATTCCTCGTTTCCTGGCTGCATGCCTGATGATGCCCCTGCTGGTCGTTCTCGCTGATGCCATTGGCATCCTGGGTGGCTACACCATCAGCGTACATGCCTTGGATCAGAACCCAACCGTGTATTGGAACAACACTTTCCTCTATCTCAAAGAAATCGACTTCTATTCCGGGCTGTTCAAGGCCTTCGTGTTCGGCATGATCATCGGGCTTGTCGGATGCACGGAAGGCTTCTATTGCGAGGGAGGAGCCGTGGGTGTCGGAGAGGCTACCACACGGGCCGTTGTACTCAGTGCCATGAGCATTCTGGTTGGAGATTATGTGCTTACAGCGGTGATCTTCCAATGAATAGCAACAACATCAAATTATCCACGCGCGGGCTGCGCAAGAGTTTCAACGGGCGCGTCGTTCTGGAGCATGTAGACCTTGACATCAAAGCCGGGGAATCCCATGTCATTGTCGGCTTGTCCGGCTCAGGAAAGAGCGTGCTGCTCAAATGCATTCTCGGACTGCTGAACCCTGATGCCGGTAGAGTCTGGATCAATGGAGAGGACTGGAGCCAAATGAACGAGGAGCAGAGGCTGGCCCGTATGCGCTGCATCGGCGTTGTTTTCCAGGGATCGGCCCTATTCGACTCGCTGCCGGTCTGGGAAAATGTGGCCTTCGTTTTACTGCGGCACGGCATGAAACAGACTGAAGCCAGGAACAGGGCCGAGGAGGTTCTAGAATGGGTTGGCCTGCCTGGCATCGGAAGCAAGATGCCGGCCGAGCTCTCCGGCGGAATGAAAAAAAGGGTAGGCTTGGCCCGGGCGATCTGTCATCGTCCTGACATCATCCTTTATGATGAGCCCCTGACCGGCTTGGACCCCGTTATGGCGGACGTCATTCTCAGCCTAATGTCGCGGCTGCATGAAGAGCTTCAGGTAACCTCCCTGACCATTTCGCACAACATGAACCTGGTTCGCCGATTTTCTGATCGCGTGAGCATGCTTTATGAAGGTCGCATTCACCAGCAACTGCACCGTGATGAAATCGATGCCTGCACAGATCCCGTCTTCCGTCAGTTTGTCATGGGAAGTGCAACCGGGCCGATCCATATCCAGGGCATGATGCCCCGAAGGAGGGAAAGTCCATGAATGCACAAGCGCGTTTGGGTGCCTTTTTTCTGCTGTCGCTGGTCATTCTTAGCCTGTTCAGCATCAAGATTGGACGCCTGCAATGGTTCGAAGAGGAAGGGCGAATCGTCGAGGCTTTGTTCCATGATGCCTCCGGCATCGCCGAACAGACACCGGTGCTGATGGCCGGTGTCAAGGTCGGTGCAGTCAGCAACATCACCCTCGAAAACAACGAGGCCCTGGTACGCATGCATATTCAGCCGGGCATCGTGCTGCCCCGATCTACGAAGGCCCATATTGAGGGCGGGGGCCTGATCGGTGAGAAATACATCGCGCTCTCGGCCACACCGGGGGATACCAACCCGCTGGAAGGCAACAGAATCCCGACGGACTCCACGGGCAATGTCAGCGAGATCCTGAGAAAAACCTCATCCATCGCTGATAACGCCCATCAAGTCTTTGACAAGATCGGCAAGGTCGCGGACACGCTCTCCACCATGCTGCGTGAAAATCGCGAGGACCTTCATGGCAGCCTCGAGCATATTCATCTGGCCAGCAAGGAGATCCAAGCGGTACTGACAAGGCACCGCAACGATTTAGAACAATCCTTGGGCGAACTGCCGAAGGTGATGAAGGCTAGCCGACGATTCTTTGAAGAGGGCATGGTCGCGGTGCAGCAATTGCGGGGTATTCTGACCGATAACCGCGAAAATCTTTATCGAGCTCTGTTCGAATTCAGGAAGACGGCGGAAAATCTTGAGATCCTTACGGATGACCTGCGCTACAACCCCTGGAAGCTCATGATCGAGAAGCCGGAAATCAAGCGGGATATGGACCAGCATTTGCGCGAAAAGCAGGAAGAAATGATCCTGAGCACAGGTAGGATGGGACCGTCCATGCCGGAACGATGACATGAAGCGACTCAACGTCTACTTGCTGCTGATAGGATGGTTTGTCCTTGCTCTGCTCTCAGCGTGCGTCAGCTCGCCCATGCGACCGACTGCGGACTTGGCCATGGATGCGTGGAAACAGGGAGACCTGACCCAGGCTCGCCGACTGTTGGAAAAGGCCGTTCGCCAGCATCCTGAGAACCTACAGGCACGCTACAACCTTGCCTGGCTTCTTGAAGAGCAGGGACACGAGGATGATGCGGCCGCACTTTATGAAGAAAACCTCCAACATGGCATGCATTTGCCATCTGTTATCAACCTGGCTGTCCATTACCAGAGACATGGGGCTATCGATAAGGCCATCCAACTGCTTGAACGCGCCTGCGTTGCGCTTCCCCATGAAGCCACACCACGTTACGTGCTTGCTCAACTAATGCACCAAACGGGTGATGAAAAGGCTGCGGAGCACTATTTCCAGGAGGCCTTGCAGGCTGATGTGAACAATCCCTTGGCCCACATATTCTATGCAAGATGGCTGGCATCGAGAGACATGATCGATCCGGCAATTCGGGAGGCCAGACAAGCGACCAAACTGGCTCCCACATGCGCCGTCTGCTGGCGCATTCTTGGCGATGTCCTGATGAGGCATCGCCGTGCCCGGAGAGCCATCGAGGCCTACCAGCGATCGCTGGCCATTGAGCCTGACACGAAAACGCGTCAGCAATTGATTGCCGCCCTGCAAGCAGCTGGAGAAAAGGAGCGTGCGCAGCGCATGCATGAGGCCCTGGAAGCTGCATCCGGGAAAGGAAAGTCTGAACACCCATGAAAAACATCTATCGCTTTCCGTTCACCCCCTCGGAACTCGGCACGCTTGGCGTGGAAATGGAATGGTTTCTCATTCATGCGGAAGACTGTGAACAGGCTCCGCTCGCGGAAGAATTGATCCGTCGCTGCGGGCACCCCAAGCATGTCAAGCCGGAGCTGTTCACCTCCATTGTTGAGCTGAACACGGATATCCACCAGGACACGACCGCCTGCCTCATGGAGCTGTCGAACTGGGTGAGGTTGACCCGGCAGCACCTGGCCCATCTCAATGCACAGCTTCTGGGCATGGGTACCCATCCCTACTCGCATTGGCGAAACCAAGAGGTCGGCGCGGATCCAAGGTACTACCGGCTCGTGCATCGCCTGCAGTGGATGGCGCGCCGGTTCAACATCTGCGGCATTCATGTCCATGTCGGCATGCCTGATGGGGATGGCTGCATACGAACCATGAACAGCCTACTACCTATCATGCCCGCCTTTCTCGCGCTTTCCGCCAACTCGCCCTATTGGCATGGCGACGATACGGGCCTTGCGTCGACGCGCATCAAGATCTTCGAAGGACTTAGCCAGGGCGGCATGCCTTTCTATTTTCAGAACTGGCAGGATTTCGAACACTGCGCATCTCGGCTGATGGCCAGTGGCAGCATCGATTCCGTGCGGGACATCTGGTGGGAAATGAGACCGCATCCTGATTTCGGCACCCTTGAGATCCGCATCGGGGACATGCCTGTCAGCCGGGAGGATACCGCTGCCTACATCGCCTATGTACGGGCCGAGGCGCTCGCCGCCTTTTGGGGACATGGCGCGCCCAGGGTGCATCCCTCCCTGATCCGTGAAAACCGTTGGCGGGCCTGTCGTTACGGAGTACATATGGAATGGATTGACCCGTTTACGGAAGAAAAAGTCTGGTTCCTCGACTGGCTGGAACGACGACTCGACGAATTGGCGCGCCATGCCATTCCTGAGACAGAACTCATGCACGTCAAGCATATGCTTCCCACGTGGAGGCAGTCGGGCAGCGGTGCCCACCGGCAAAGACATGCATTTCTTGCCACAGACGGGATGCCTGAGATGATTGCATACATGATTAAGCAGGACGGCTGGCCGCAATGATGAATAGGGCGGAGTTCGACAGCATTCTGGATGCCCTGATGCCGGACATAATCCGGGACAGGCGACATCTGCACAGACATCCCGAACTATCAGGGGAGGAAAAGCAAACAAGCGCCTGGCTGGCCGACCGCTGCCGGGAACTGGGGCTTGAAGTCAGGGAACGGATCGGCGGCTACGGGATCCTGGCTAAAATGCATGTCGGGCATGCCTTGCCCTGGCTTGCCCTAAGGGCCGACATGGACGCCCTGCCGGTGGAGGACCAAAGCGGCACCGACTATGCCTCTCTGTTTCCTCAGCGCGCCCATGCCTGCGGCCATGATGCCCATTCAGCCATGCTGCTCGGGGCTGCCAGAGTTCTCTCCAGATATCGACACAACTTGCCTTGCAATGTGGCGTTCATCTTCCAGCCAGCCGAGGAAACCTGCTCGGGAGCCGCAGCCATGCTTGCCGACCAAGTGTTTTCCGATTTCAAGCCACAGCACATCTTTGCGTTTCATGTCTATCCGCAATTACCAGCCGGGAGCCTGGGCATCCGGGAAGGCATCATGTGCGCGGCAGCTGATCTCTTTGAGGTTCATGTTCAGGGGCGCGGTGGCCATGCGGCCCGCCCGCATGAGGCCACGGATGTCATCCTCATTGCCAGCCACATGATCCAGGCACTGCATCACATCATTGGTCGCCGCGTTGACCCGCTTGCGCCAGCCGTGCTGACCATTGGACAGATCCGTGGCGGGTTTGCGGCAAATGTCATTCCTGACCACGTCAGCTTCAGCGGAACCGTGCGCACTCTTCATCCGGATGCTCATGAAACGATCCGCCATCAGATGATCCACATCATCCGTCAAACCGCTGAGGCTTGGGGGGCCACAGCCTCGTTCACATTGCATCAGGCCTGCCCGGTACTGCGCAATGATGTCGCTTGTGCACGGGCCAGCCGCGAGATCTTTGCTTCCTGGCTGCCCGAAGCCCCCCTGGTTGAACTGGATGAACCATCGATGGGCGGTGAAGACTTTTCTGAGTTCCTTCGGCATGTCCCCGGCTGCCTGTTTAGGCTCGGCACAGGAAGCTCGCCGGCGACACGTTACCCACTTCATCACCCCAGCTTCAACATCGATGAACAGGCCATGAAACATGGCATAGGCGCCATGGCCGCTCTGGCCTTGGGCTACGAACGCTTGCAACAGGCCCTGTGATCGGCGAGAAATAAGCCATGTTTCGCGGTTTTCTTCTGCTCTTCGTGACTGTCCCGCTGATCGAGCTCTATGTCCTGATCAAGGTCGGGGCGGGCATTGGAGGCGTGAACACTATTGTGCTCTGTCTGCTCACTGCTGCCATCGGAGGAATCCTGATACGATGGCAGGGTTTGCGAACCCTGCTGGATGCCCAGCACCAGTTAAGCAGGGGGGAAATTCCAGCAGACCATGCCCTGCACGGACTCATGCTCGTGATCAGTGGCATCCTGCTGTTCACGCCGGGCTTCATTACCGATTCCGTGGGCTTCCTGCTGTTGGTGCCTGCCTTCAGACGCTGGATCATTCACCGCTTCTTTCCCGGGCCGCCAACTCGCGGTCCAGGCGAGGATATCATCGATATTGAAATCCTTGATGATCGTCATCACCTGCCCTGACCGCGGCCTTTGGATCCGTGCAGAGCATCAATCGCCCCATGTGAAGCGGCAGACCAACTCAAAAAAATCATGCGTGAAAGCTGGCGATCAGTCGCTCGATCTCATTGGCCTGCACGTCTTCACAAATAAAAGCATGGCCGATGTCGTGCATCAGCACGAAACGAACTAGGGTGCCTATATTCTTCTTGTCGTGGCCCATGGCATCCATCCAGTCCCTGAAAGAAAAGAAAGGAATTTCCGTGGGCAGGCCTGCTGCCCGTAGAAGACGCAGGATCGCATCCTCACATCCGGCCGGTGCAAAGCCTTTCTGCTCAGAAAGGCGCGCGGCCATGCGCATACCAAGCCCCACGGCCTCTCCATGCAAATAACGCCGATAACCGGTCAAGGCCTCGATGGCATGACCAAACGTGTGACCAAGATTCAACAAGGCGCGCTGACCCCGCTCGGTTTCATCAGCCATAACAATCTCCGCCTTGTAGCGGCAAGAACTCAGTATCATTTGTGAAGCGACTTCTTCATCCAGCGCGAGCGCCCTGGGCATGACGTCCTGTAGCCAGTCAAAGAACCGACGGTCCCAGATGGCACCATACTTGATAACCTCGGCAAGGCCCGCCCGTACTTCCCGCGGCTCAAGCGTCTTGAGCACCCTTGGGTCAATCCAGACAAGCCTGGGCTGATAAAAGGCTCCGATCATATTCTTGCCATGGGGATGATTAACCGCGGTCTTTCCTCCAACGCTGGAATCAACCTGGGCCAACAGTGTCGTGGGGATTTGCACATATGGAATGCCCCTGCGATAGCAGGCAGCGGCAAAACCGGCCATATCGCCAATCACGCCTCCACCAAGGGCAAGAGCAGGCTCATTTCGCGCCAAACGCGCATCCATCATAGCATCCAGAATCTTTGACCAAGTATCCAGGGTCTTGAAACACTCTCCATCCGGAAGAATGCAGTGAAAACAGATCCACCCTGTCTGCTCTAGCGATGCCGTGACCTGATCGAGGTACAGAGGTGCAATGGTCTCGTTGGTCACGACCAAGCAGCGCCCGGCTTCAGGCACGGCCTCGCGCAGGGCCTGGCCTATCTGGTTCAGGCACCCCGGCTCGATATGAATATCATAGGCCCGATCGCCCAAGTCCACACGATAAACCTTTTTCATGCTGCAATCCTGGCAGAAAACCGACCTGATGCCAGCGTCAGCCCGGCTGCCGCGCGATTGATTGCCCACCGCTTGTCACCAACGTGGGAGTGATGAACAGCATGAGCTCGACGCGGGAATCCTCCTTTTTGTCCTTTTGGAACAAATGCCCGAGAACCGGCAGCCTGCTCAAACCAGGAACCGCATTCTTGGTGTTGCTCACGGTCTTCGAATAGATACCGCCAAGCACGACGGTCTCACCGTTGTCGACAAGCAGTTTCGTCTTCAGAAATTTCTTGTCGATCAGGGGATCACCCTGCGGGTTCAGGGTATTCTGTTGCGGCGTGTCCTTGTGAATCTCGATGTCCATGATGATCTTGTTGTCCGCAGTAATCTGCGGCGTCACAATCAGACTCAGTTTGGCCTCGCGCATAACTGTTGTCGTGACCAGGACCCCCCCATCAGCTTGGGTCTGTGAAAACGGAATCTCGATGATCTGCTCCATGCGGGC
>RFGS01000046.1 GCA_003695905.1 Zetaproteobacteria bacterium
GCACGAGTCAGGACCTGCTGCAGGGCAATGTCGGCAATTGCATCCTTGATCACGAGGCCATTGGGAAGCTGGCACCAAGGTCCGCCATCGATCTCCTGGGCGCCGAATTCCCTTTTCGCAAGCTCATAGCCCCAGTTGCGGAAGGCTCCCTCGGTGTACTTCATGATGTTGCCCTTGTGCACCAAGGTCACGCTTTTCCGATTGTTCTCGATTGCATAGCGAATAGCTGCACGAACCAATCGCTCGGTTCCCTCCTTGGAAACCGGCTTGATGCCAAGACCACTGCTTTCGGGGAAACGGATCTTGGTCACACCCATTTCATTTTGAAGAAAATCCAGAAGCTTCTTGGCCTCCTCTGAACCTGCGGGCCACTCAATACCGGCATAAATATCCTCTGAATTCTCTCGGAAGATGACCATGTCGACATCCTCGGGCCGCTTGACGGGACTGGGCACACCTTCGAAATACTTCACCGGTCTCTGACATACATACAGATCCAGTTTCTGGCGCAAAGCGACATTCAGTGAGCTGATCCCTCCGCCAACTGGCGTGGTCAGTGGCCCCTTGATGCCAATGAGGAACTCGGAAAATGCATCCAGGGTTTCCTGCGGCAGCCATGCCTCATCCGTCTGACCGTACATGTTCCATGCCTTTTCGCCGGCAAACACTTCCATCCAGGCAATCCTGCGCTGTCCCCCGTAGGCCTTTTCGACTGCTGCATCAAGCACACGCTTGGCAGCGCGCCAGATATCCGGCCCCGTACCATCTCCTTCAATAAAGGCAACGATTGGCCTGTCTGGCACGCAAAGGCGCCCATCATTCCCCATGGTGATCTTTTCCCCGTCCTCGGGAATGCGAATCTTGTCGTATGCCATGTCCTAATACCTCTTATGTCACTGTTCTGATTGTTGTTTGAGTTTTGCTGCGCGACGAGCACGATGCTTGGCATTCAGCGCCTTCTCGCGAGCCAAGGCGAAATTCTTTTCCCGGATGGCCTGGCTGGCTGCCTGAAGCTCCTGTTCCGCCTGCCTGATTTCATCATCCGCCTGAGGGTTGTTCCCCGGCAATGACTTAGCGGTCTGGATGGCGGAGCGCGCATGTGCCATTTCCTGCGTTGGAGGATGGGCGCATGCAGCAAGCACCAGCAACAACACAAGGCAAGCCACTCTCATGTCTTGTATGATTGTGGCTGCGAACCACCTTGTCAAAGGGGAATAAAAAAATTCCCCCTAGTTTGAGGATACCATATTCTTGCGCAGACGCAGCCCAAGTTCCCTGAGCTGTTCCTCATCCACTGGTGCAGGTGAGTTGCACATCAGGTCAGCAGCCTTCTGGGTCTTGGGGAAGGCGATGACGTCACGAATGGACTCTGCACCGGCCATCAACGCCAGAATCCTATCCAGGCCAAAAGCCAGGCCCCCATGCGGAGGAGCACCATATTTCAGGGCATCCAGAAGAAAGCCAAATTTCTCCTTGGCTTCATCATCACCAATGTTCAGGGCATTGAAAATGCGCGCCTGGACCTCAGGCTGGTGAATACGGATCGAGCCACCACCAATTTCCGTTCCGTTCCAGACCAAATCATAGGCTTGGGAGCGCATGGCCAATGGATCGCTCTCCAGCAGATCCAGATCGTCCGGATGAGGAGAAGTGAACGGATGATGCAAAGCCTCAAGCCTTTTTTCATCCGCATTCCAGGAAAACATGGGAAAATCGACGATCCAGACAAAACGATGGTCGTCATCAGCAACAAGATCGAGATCATGACCAATGCGAACGCGCAAGTGGCCGAGCGCATCATTGACAACCTTCGCCTCACCGGCGCCGAAGAACAGAATATCACCATTTTCGGCGCCACAGGCTTCCAGCAGCGCTTCAAGCACCTGCTCGGGCAAAAACTTGACAATCGGCGATTGCAGTCCTTCAGGGAGTCGCGAACGATCATTGATCTTGATCCAAGCCAAGCCTTTTGCACCATAGACTGAGACAAAACTTGTGTAATCGTCGATTTGCTTGCGAGAAAGGCGCGCTCCCTCGGGAACTCGCATGACCTTGACCAGTCCTCCTGTTTCTGCCGGCTCACGAAACACCTTGAACTCCACCTGTTTCATGAGTTCAGTGACATCGACATGTTCCAAGCCAAAGCGAATATCAGGGCGGTCCAATCCATATCGGGCCATGGCCTCGGCATAAGTCATGCGCGGGAACACTTCCGGCAGATGGATACCGACACCGGCATCGAACATCGCCCTTAAAAGCCCTTCGGCAATGTTCATAACCTCGTCCTGACTGACGAAGGACATTTCAAGATCAACCTGGGTAAACTCCGGCTGGCGATCGGCACGTAGGTCTTCATCGCGAAAGCAACGAGCGATCTGATAGTAGCGATCCATGCCCGCAACCATGAGCAACTGCTTGAACAGCTGCGGGCTCTGTGGAAGCGCAAAAAATGAACCGGGATAAATGCGGCTTGGAACCAGGTAATCACGAGCCCCTTCCGGCGTCGACTTGTTCAGGATCGGCGTTTCGATCTCCAGAAAGCCCTGCTGATCCAGATATTGGCGGGCAGCATGAACCACACGATGCCGCAACTGAAGATTGCGCTGCATCTTCGGGCGTCGAAGGTCCAGATAACGGAACTCCAAACGGTGCTGTTCACCGGTATGGCAGTCATCTTCAATCGGGAATGGTGGCGTTTCAGAGCGATTGAGCACGAGAATCTCGGACGCCTTAACCTCCACTGCGCCAGTGGGGAGCTTTTCGTTGACCGTTTCTGCGGAACGGGCCAGCACCGTTCCACGCACCTCAATGACATCCTGCTGCCGGAGACTGTGAGCCAGCTTGTGGACCTCAGGCGTATCCGGATGGACGACAACCTGGACAAGACCGGAGCGATCGCGGACATCCAGAAAAACGACGCCACCATGATCGCGCGTCGTATCCACCCAGCCACACAAACGCACGACCTGATCGATATGCATGACTCTAAAATCTCCACAATGGGTACGTGGCAACATCAATCCTAACCTCCGAAATCCCGCCTCACGAGCGGTCGCCGCAGCCTACAGCCGCTGGCCCTGCCAAGCAAAGAGTCAAATGCCGAGATCCCTCCGTGCACGATGAATCACTTCATCGGCCTTCTCCAGTTGTTCGGCTACCGGACAATAGAAATGTGGTGACAGGCGAACAGCACCATCCCTGCAGGCGCAAACAAGTCCACCAGCCATGGCTCTGCCCACGAGCTTTGAATGCATCCGTCCGTCCGCGCCACGAAGACGAAAACTGACAATCCCGGACAAGCGGTCCTCTGCATCGTTGGAGCACAATATCCAATCCGCATGCGACTGGATCCAGGCAACCAGTTGCCTGGCCCTGTGCAGAAGCTCTTTCTCAATGCGATCCATGCCGATCTCCTCGATGAGCGACAAGCTCGCCTCCAAGGCGTGGATGCCCAGCATGTTTGGGCTGCCTGGCTCGAAACGGCGGGCCGAACGTGCCGGCCGCCATTCCTGAAGCTCGAAATCACCGGCATGCTCGACCATATGCCAACCGAACTGATTCAGCCGCAGCCTGCTCCTCAATAAAGGGCGAACATACATCAAAGCCAGACCTTCCGGTCCCAACAGCCACTTGTGTCCGTCGGCCACGACCATATCCGCCATGTTCTCACGAACATTGAAGCGCATCATGCCCAAATGCTGAATGGCATCGATACAAAACAACACGCCACGCTCCCTGCAGGCCTTGCCGATGCGTGAAACATCCAGGCGCAAGCCTGTGGCATACTGAATGGAACTGAGGCTGAGCAGCCGCGTGCGCTCGCAAATGGCTTCAATAAGGGCAGCTTCCGGTTCATCACAGCCAATATCCACGCTGTCAACGTGCACACCATAACGGACAAGCGATTCCCAGACGATTCTGTTGGAGGGGAATTCCCCGCGGGCAATGACAATGCGATCACCCGCTTGCCATTCCAGCCCATAGGCAAGCAGAGAAAGCCCCTCGGAGGTGTTTTTAACCAGTGCAATATCATCTGCGGATCTTGCACCGATAAGTCGGGCCGCACGCATGCGCAGCTTGGATATTCGGCTGATCCAGGCTGGATAGTTTCGTGCACCTTGTCTCATGTTCTCATCGGCAAAGGCGCAGACAGCATCCCTCGTCCGTCGCGGCCATACACCAATGGCCGCGTGGTTCCAGTAGATCAGCTCTGGATCAAGCGAAAACTCTTCCTGGATCACGCCAGCAATGGAGCAATCACCAGGGAGACGATGGCCATGACATTGATCAGAATGTTCATCGATGGCCCGGAAGTGTCCTTAAATGGATCACCCACTGTATCACCAACGACACAGGCCTTGTGCACATCTGATCCCTTTCCGCCGAAGTGGCCCTTCTCGATATGTTTTTTGGCATTATCCCATGCCCCACCGGCATTGGCCATGGTCAGTGCCAACAGCACACATCCCACGAGTGCGCCGCCAAGCATGCCGCCAAGCGATTCAGCCCCTAATCCGAAACCGACAATCACCGGAGCACTGACAGCAAGGATGCCTGGCAACACCATGCGCTTGAGTGCCGCAGTCGTCGCAATATCCACACAACGTGCATGGTCCGGCTCGGCCTTGCCCTCCATGAGACCTGCTATTTCATGGAACTGCCGCCGAATCTCTTTAATCATATCAAAGGCTGCATCACCAACTGCGGTCATGGTCAGGGAGGCAACCAGAAAGGGGAACACGCCTCCGACGAACATGCCGATGAGTACACCCGGATTGTTCAGTTCAAGTGAGAATCCAGGGATATGGACCGAAACCGTTTCCACATAGGCCGTGATGATGGCCAGGGCGGCCAAGGCGGCAGCACCTATAGCAAACCCCTTGCCGATGGCGGCTGTTGTGTTGCCCAGTTCGTCAAGGGAATCCGTGATGCGCCGGACCTCCTCCCCCAAACCAGCCATTTCCGCAATACCTCCTGCGTTGTCGGCCACTGGGCCATATGCATCAATGGCCATGGTCATGCCTACGGTGGCCAGCATCCCCACAGCGGCAATACCAACCCCATAAAGACCACACAGGGCAGTGGAAACATAAATAATGCCACATATGGTCAACAACGGCGCAACAACCGATTGCATACCCACGGCAAGTCCGGAAATCATGACCGTTGCCGGCCCTGTCTCACCTGCAGCCGCAATGTCCCGGACTGGCTTGCCACCTGTATAGTATTCGGTGACCAATCCGATAATGATGCCTCCCAGTGCGCCCGAAACCACGGCCCCCCAGATATTGGGCGAAACCTCGACCCAATCGGTGACCATGAAGGCAAGAAAAATGAACAACAACGAGGAACCCACCGTGCCGATGCGCAAGGCCAATTGCGGATTGCGGTCCGAATATGCCCGAACGAGCACAATGCCGAGCAGGGAACACAGAAGCCCTGCCGATGCCAGGGCCAATGGAAAAAACATCAACGCAGGACGACTGCCCAAGGAGGTGATCACATCAGCGGCCATGGTTGAGGCTATCGCAATAGTGGCAATGATGGCACCACAATAGGATTCAAAAATATCCGAACCCATGCCGGCCACATCACC
>RFGS01000005.1 GCA_003695905.1 Zetaproteobacteria bacterium
CCGACGGGCGCCAGCAGCATGATCCATTCGACCATGACCATCATGGCCCCATTGACGCCCTCAAAGAAGCCAATGACTGTTGCAGCTTTGTTCTCCAGTGTGCTGAGGGCTGCGGCGAAAAGAATGCAAAAGACGATGAGGGGAAGCAGTTTCATGTCGGCGGCTGCTGCGATGATGTTGGGGTGCACCAGGGAAAGAATCAGGTCCGAGACGCCGATATCGCCAGCCTGAGCAATATCTGGTGCGCTGGCTTGCTTCCATTCGACCCCTTCCCCTGGTTGCCAGAGATTGGCCATGACAAGACCGATGCTGACGGCGATTAGCGTGGTGCTCATGTAATAGGCAAGGGATAAGGCGCCCATTCGCCCCAGCTTCCGTACATTGCCAAGTCCAGCCACGCCCGTGATGATGCTGGCCGCAACCAGAGGCACAATCATCATTTTCAGAGCCGTCAGGAACAGTTCCCCCAGCCAAGCTATGCTCTGCATGGCGTGGCCCCAAAAATACCCGGCTGTTCCTCCACTAATGATGGCCGCCAGCATCAGCCAGAGCATTCGTCGCTCGCGGCCAGCCCATGTGGGTGGATTCATCCACGACCCCGGTCAGTGGACTGTTCTGTCTGTAGATGTTTTGCGAGATAGATACTTTGGGCGATGATGAACAGCAAGGTCAGTCCCATAAGGCCGAACAGCTTGAAGTTCACCCAGGTATCCGTATCAAAGGCAAATGCGACATACAGGTTCAAGGCACCCAATACGAGGAAGAAGGTGCCCCAGCCGGCATTCAGGCGTCGCCAGACGGTTTCAGGAAGGTCGATCTTCGTATCCAGCATACGGGCGATGATAGGTTTGTTGCCGATCCAATGGGATGCGAGGAAGGCGATACCGAATAGCCAATTGATGACCGTCGGTTTCCATTTGATGAACAGCTCATCATGCAGCAACAGGGTCGCGCCGCCAAAGACCAAGACGAGAGCGAGGGTGATCAAATGGCTGGTTTCGAACCTTCCCTGACGCAAACGGTGGACAATGGTTTGAACCAGTGATGCCAGGATCAGAACCGCCGTGGCCGTGTAGATATCCTGCCATTTGTAGGCCACGAAGAACAGCAATACGGGGAACAGATCATAGAGCATTTTCATAGCCCCCATGACAGCACAGGCGTTTCCGTTTGCCAAGGCATCCTGCAGGTTGGCAAGCATTGTTTGATCGTACATGCTTGCCCCCATGCGCATTTCATGGCTGTTGCGGTTGGTGCTGCTCGTGCTCGTGCTGAGCGGCTGCTCGATGAAGAAGGGCAGCGAGGTTTATGCTGGCTTGTGGCAAACCTGGGAACAGATGGACACGTTGCTTCAGGAGCAGTATCCGGATGCTCCGCCGGTCATTCTGGTCCATGGCTGGAATGGCGGGGAGTTCACCTGGCCGTCCGCTCAGGAGTTGATGAAACTGGAGCAGGCACTCCAACGGGACGTTTTTTTCTTCACCTATCGGACAGGACTGGTAGCCAACCGTTATCCGCCGATTGAGATCTTGGAGGAGAAACTGGACCGTTTTCTAGCCCAGTACCGCCAGGTGGATGTCGTGGCTCACAGCATGGGAGGGCTGCTTATCCGCCAGTATCTGAGTCACCACGCGGAAAACCCAATTCGACGCATTGTGTTTCTTTCGACGCCGCACTTTGGTACAGGCGCAGCCAAGCTCCTTGCCGAATTGGGCAGTCTGCAGCCGGAAGGTAATATTCAGGCACAGGAGATTCAGCCAGGTTCCGATTTCCTGTGGGTGCTCAATGAGGACTCAGGAATCGAGTTGGAGGGGCATGCGGTGCTGAACGTGCTTGTCGCTCCTGGAGCCCGCTGGCTGGAAGGAGATATTGTCGTGGACCCCACATCAGCATGGCTGCCTTGGCATGCGGTGAACATCGCTGTGCGCGGCGATCATCATCTGGGGCGCCGCTTGTTGCAGATGCCCCGCGTGCTTGCATTTCTGCGCGAAGGTCGCCTTCCCGAACCCGATGTTCTGCCTCTGGAGCACCGGGCCTGGGTGCGTTTTCTTGCCCATGGCAAGCCGATGAGCTTCACCCCTTCAAGGATCACGCACCTTGATGACAGGGGAAGAAGACGCAATGACTTTTCCGTTTGTTGTGAGGTCAGGGCAGGACTCTATCCGCTGGGAGGGAACACGCTTGTTCTTCAGCATATCCGGCCGGAGGACACCTTCATCTTCTATGCCCCGAAAGGCAGCAGGGAGGGGGTGCGCATCACTGGCAATGAACTCATTTCCGAGCGGCAACCGATTGTCCTTGTGGAGAAGGATTTGGCTGCTCGCTAGCAGCTAGCCCCTCACCGCTTGCAAAATTTTCTCTGGCTTTGGCTCTACTGACGGTCCCATCCGTGCCGACTTCATCGGTGTGATGGACATGCTGTCCAAGCGCAGCGCATCATCGATTCGGCGGTTGATCATGGAAAATATGGAAGAATCGAACGATCTCCAGATTGAGGCCCCCGATTCATCGGGGTCAAGTGCAGACAAATAGTCTATCTTGGTGTTCATTAAAGGTGCAGAAAAAGCCTATTTTAACCCGCGCATGCAACTTTCTAACC
>RFGS01000047.1 GCA_003695905.1 Zetaproteobacteria bacterium
CCCGGGAAAGGCAGCACAGGCCCGGCGTGACCCAATGGCTTACAGACCGTACTTGGCCTTGTTGGCAGCCACCTGCTCGGGCGTTGGCGGCTCCTTTTCCTGTACTTCGGCCAACTCAAACAATTCCCTGTGGGTGTCCACCATTGCATTCAGCTCGATATCGCCCTCGAACACCTCCGGCACATCCTCTTCGGGGTAGATGGCCTCCCACGGGCATTCAGGCTCACAGACTGCGCAGTCAATGCACTCTTCAGGCGAAATGAAGAGCATATTGGGCGTTTTCTCAGTGATCTCCTTGGGCTGATAAAAACAGTCCACGGGACAAACAGCCACGCAAGCCGTATCGACACAATCCTCACACAGATGGGTTACCACAAAAGCCATAATGTCCTCTCTTCAACCATTGCAAAGCGCGTGATGTGCCGAAGCATACGGGGATGACATGCCCCATACAAGCGCCTGCGACAAATTCCTTACTCAATATCCTTGTCTGGAATGATAAGCATTTCCACGCGACGGTTGAGCTGGCGCCCAGCCTCTGTCGCATTGCTTGCCCTTGGTTCGCTTTCACCGGCGCCAAAAGTGCGAATGCGCCGTGCCTCGACACCACGAGAGACCAGATACTTCTTGACCGCATTCGCCCGCCGCTTCGACAAACGCTTGTTGTATGCCTCCGAGCCAACGGAATCCGTATGACCGGTGATTTCGATGGTGGTTCTCGGGTAGCGCTGCAGAATGTCCGCTACCTTGTCCAAGGTTGGACGGAACGCCGGCTTGATGGCAGCCGAATCGAAATCGAAGGAGACCTCGCTGCTCATCGTGATCTTCAGGTTTTCGTTGCGCAGGCGCTCGATCTCGATCTGATGTGCCTCGCGCTCGGAGGCAAGCTGTTGTCGAAACTCCGCCTCCTGCTTGTCCATATAGCGTCCTACGCCAGCACCGATCAGACCACCGGCTGCCGCACCAAGAAGCGCACCCTTAAGGGCGCCTCCCGAGCGATCACCCTGGTGCCCAATCACGGCACCAGCAACAGCACCCAGCACTGCACCAGTGGCGGCTGATTCCTTCGTGTGCCGGTTTGGATCATCAGGACTCGTTGCACACCCTGAAAGACCTGTCAGGGACAGGGCCACTGCTGTGGTCAGAATCACACTGCGCTTCATAACGGCCTCCCTTCACCATGGCGATGTTGTGATACAACAATCAATAACGCATCCCGACGATAATGTCCAGAAAAATCATCCAGACACATCGATGAACAGCCATGGCATACGTGCTCGCTGTTCCTTCTCATAGGCCCGAATCTCGTCGGCATGCTCCAGGGTCAACGCAATATCGTCGAGGCCATGGATCAGACAGTGTTTGCGGAAGTCGTCGATCTCGAAATGAAAGGTCTCGCCCGACGGCGTGATAACCAGCTGTTCCGGTAGATCAATGCGCAGGCGATATCCGGGGGTGGATTCGCATTCGTCCATGAGCCGTCGCACCGCGTCTGCATCGAGAACAATGGGCAGGATGCCGTTCTTGAAGCAATTGTTGTAAAAGATGTCGGCGAACGAAGGTGCGATGATGCAGCGAAATCCATAATCAAGCAGCGCCCAGGGAGCATGCTCCCGCGAAGAGCCACAACCGAAGTTTTCTCCCGCAAGCAGAATGGACGCCCCCTTGTAGCGCTCCTGGTTCAGCACGAAGTCCTCGCGCAAGGGGCGCTTGCTGCAGTCCATGCCGGGCTCACCGCGGTCCGCATATCGCCATTCGTCGAAAAGGTAGGGGCCATAACCCGTGCGTTTAATCGACTTGAGGAACTGCTTGGGGATGATGGCATCCGTATCGACATTGGCCCTATCCAATGGAACAACAAGACCATCCAGTGTGGTAAATGCTTCCATCATGCTTCTCCTTGCCAGTCCCGAACATCAACGAAATGCCCGGCGATTGCTGCCGCTGCGGCCATGGCCGGGCTCACCAGATGCGTGCGGCCACCCATACCCTGCCGACCCTCGAAGTTCCTGTTCGAGGTCGAAGCACAACGCTCTCCTGGCTCCAGTCTGTCGGCATTCATGGCCAAGCACATCGAGCAGCCCGGATCTCGCCACTCAAAGCCAGCCTCGACAAAGATGCGATCCAGCCCTTCCTGCTCGGCCTGTTGCTTGACAAGCCCAGAGCCAGGCACAACCAGTGCTTGTTTCACTGTGGACGCAACCCTGTGGCCCCGGACGATCTCCGCAGCGCTGCGCAAATCCTCGATGCGGGCATTGGTACAGGAACCGATAAACACCTTATCGATGGCAATCTCTCTTATCGGCGTGCCTTCCTTCAGGGCCATGTAATCCAGCGCTCGTCTCCAACTGTCGGCCTGCACGGCATCCCTGGCCTCGCTGATCAATGGAACTCGACCCGTGACCGGTGCCACCATCTCAGGACTGGTTCCCCAAGTAACCTGCGGCTCGATTTCCTCGCTGTAGAACACCCATTCACGATCAAAGACAGCCGCATCATCCGAATGCAGCGCACGCCATGCCGTTACAGCCTGCTCCCACATCTCGCCTTTCGGTGCAAACGGCTTGCCACGAACATAGTCTATCGTGGTCTGGTCAACAGACACCATGCCGCACCTAGCCCCGGCTTCAATGGCCATGTTACAAAGGCTCATCCGACCTTCCATACTCAAGGCATGCACAGTATCCCCGTCGAACTCAATGGCATGACCCGTCCCCCCGGCTGTGCCGATACGTCCGATAATGAACAGGGCGATGTCCTTGCCGGTCACTCCCCTGGGCAAGGGCCCTTCCACGCGGATACGCATGCATTTTGGCTTTTTCATGATCAGACACTGCGTAGCCAGGACATGTTCGACCTCGGAGGTGCCGATACCCATCGCAATGGCACCCAGCGCACCATGGGTAGATGTATGGGAATCGCCACAAACCACGGTCATGCCAGGCAACGTCAAACCCTGCTCAGGCCCGACCACGTGTACGATGCCCTGTCGCGGGTCATGCATGCCGAACTCAGCAATGCCGAACTCGCGACAGTTTTTGTCCAAGGCCTCGACCTGTACGCGAGAAACGGGATCGGCAATGCCCTTTTCCCTCTCGATCGTCGGTACATTGTGGTCGGGCGTAGCAATGGCCGCCGACGGCCGCCAAGGCTTGCGTCCGGCCAAGCGCAGCCCCTCAAAGGCCTGCGGGCTGGTCACCTCATGAACAAGATGCCGGTCGATGTACAGCAGCACACTTCCGTCATCGTTCTCTCGAACGACATGCTGCAGCCAAACCTTGTCAAACAATGTCAGCGCCATGTAATTCACCCCGCGGCACAAGTATGCGCGCATAAACGCGTGCACCGAAAGCGGGCGAGTATAACGCATTTCGCTTGGCATCAAACCGCTGTTTTCAATGCTTCCGCTCTCAGATATCAGACGCTAGGCTCCCGACATCACTGCATGGGGGAATTGATGTCGATCAAGTCTGACAAATGGATCCGCCGCATGGCGCTCGAGCACGGCATGATTGAGCCCTTCGTCGATGGTCAGGTCAAGAAAGCTGAAAACGGTATGGGTATGGTCTCCTACGGTCTATCCTCCTACGGCTACGATGTCCGCTGTGCCGATGAGTTCAAGATTTTCACGAACATCAATTCGGCCATTGTCGACCCCAAGAATTTCTGCCCTTCCTCCTTTGTCGACTTCAAGGGAGACGTCTGCATCATCCCCCCTAATTCCTTCGCCTTGGCGCGCACCATCGAATACATGCGCATTCCCCGCAATGTGCTCACCGTATGTCTGGGCAAGTCGACCTATGCTCGCTGCGGCATCATTGTCAATGTCACGCCCCTGGAACCGGAATGGGAAGGGCATGTAACACTTGAATTCTCGAACACCACCCCCTTGCCGGCAAAGATCTATGCTGGCGAAGGCGTGGCTCAGTTCTTGTTCTTCGAATCTGACGAGGTCTGTGAGGTCTCCTATCGAGACAAGAACGGCAAATATCAGGGACAGACCGGCGTCACCGTACCGAGACTGTAAGCGATGCGGGTGTCCAAGATTCTGCAACAGCGTCATGGCCCGCTGGTCTCTTGCGAATTCTTCCCTCCTAAAACCGATCGGGGTGAAGATAATCTCTGGTTGTGCCTGAGAGATCTTGAAGCCATCCGCCCCGATTTCGTCTCCGTCACCTATGGCGCGGGAGGAACAACCCAGGACAGAACCAAACGCATCGTCAAGCGCATTCATCAGGAAACCGCGCTGGTGCCGGTGGCGCATCTGACTTGCGTTGGTGCCACTGCCGAAGACATCCGGGCTCTGCTGTCCGAATACGAGGAAGCCGATATCGAGAACATCCTGGCCCTTCGTGGCGACCCACCCGAAGGCACGGACCGCTTCGAAACGACGACCGGCGGCTTTGCGCATGCCTCCGACCTGATCCGTTTCATACGCTCAATCAACCATTTCTCGATTGGATGTGCCACCTATCCCGAGGGCCACCCCGAATCTCCGGCTGGCGTTCAGGACGATCTCCGCTACCTGAAGGTCAAACAGGACGAGGGAGCGGAATACGCCATCACGCAATATTTCTTCGACAACGATCACTACTTTCGCTTTGTTGATGCAGCCCAGAACATGGGCATCACCATCCCCATTATTCCGGGCATCATGCCCATAACCAATTTCGATCAAATTGAGCGCTTCTCACGCATGTGCGGGGCGAGCATCCCGGCATGGCTGCATGAACGCATGGACCCGATCCGCAACGACCTGGATCGCGTGTTTGA
>RFGS01000048.1 GCA_003695905.1 Zetaproteobacteria bacterium
CCATAAACCAGCCAAACGATGAGCGCCCAAGTCTCCTTCGGGTCCCAAGACCAATAACCACCCCATGCCTCAGCCGCCCATGCAGCTCCGAGGATGGTGGCGAGCGTAAAGGCAGGAAAGCCGATCGCTATGGATTTGTAGGCCAGCTGATCAAGCTGATCAAGCGTGGGAAAGACGCCAAGCAACCTGGACTGGCTGTTGCGCGCCTCAAGGCGATGCCGGAACAGATAGGCCATGCCTGCGCCACAAGCCACGGCAAAAGCACCATAACCAATGAAATTCAACGGGACATGGATCTTCATCCAGTAAGACTGCAAGGCCGGAACCAAAGGCTTGATATCCGCCTGACCGACGGAATCCAGCCAGATACCAAAGAACACCCCGGCGGCCACTAGCGTCATGACAAACGCACCCATGGCACGAGCTTGATAGCGACGCTCAAGCGCGAGATACACGAACGCCGTCACGCAGAACAGCAGGATGAACACCTCATAAAGGTTCGAGACAGGCGCATGACCGATCTCCACATCGATCAGATACGATTCATACCAACGCAGCAACAACGCGGAACCACCGAGGAAGCCACCTATATAGGCCGAGCCTGTGGCCAGGCGGCCAATGAAGGACTCCGGAGCAAACAGATGTGCGATATAGCTCACAGCAGAAAACAGGAAGACCACGTTCATGGCCATGATCACACGTCCCGAAACAAGATTAGACTGATCTTCGTAATTTATCTGGGCTTTCGCTGGCTCGAAAGCTGCCCAGACGAAGGCCAATCCGATCATCAGCAAAATTCCATCAAGCCATGGGACGAGATTTGTCACCATGCGAGCTTCATGAAGCGAGGGCCTGACGGCGCCAAGGATAGCAGCCAAGCCCGCTCCCAACAGGGCTGCTGAGCCGTACCAGATCAACCCCTTCATGCTCAGCAGTTCGAGCAGAAAAGGGGAAGTCCCATAACTCTTGTCAAACATAGCCATGGCCGATATGCCCAGCATCACGCCCAGATAAGCACCGAACCGAATCAGACCAGCCCAACCTCGGTTCAGCGACTCCATCAAGTTTGAATCCATTGTCGTAGCCCGCATATTCACTCCTTAGGAAACCGTTTGTCCCGATTCTCGGGAAAGCCTGGTGAAGATTTCATTAAAATAACGAGCGAAGGCCATTTCATTGCGGTTGGCCATGCCCAGCAGGAAGACACGCATTCGACCATCCACCGGCCGAATGACGAGCCAGAGCTTGCGATGCGGCATATAGAACATGATGCACAAACCAAGCACCAGCAACGCACTGCCAATCCATACGATGTTCATACCGGGATCCTTGGCCAGCTGCAAGCCCGTGTAGTAAACCTGATCATAATCCTCCAGCATTGGAATATAGGGCCAAGGCAACTTGGGCAGCATGCGCATGGCCTGCAGCACATGCATGGCTGCCTCCTGGACATGCTCAGGCGGATGATCCCCATAGACCTCAGCCAGAGCTGCGCGAAATGCAAGCAGGTTGCGCTGCTTGGCGTCCTCGACCTTGCTGGCCGACAGATGTCGATAGAAGGCATGAAACAGACGCCATTCCCCTTCGTTTGTCAGGTCCAGGCCCAACGAAACAGGCTGATAGTCTTTCGCATCGCCTGAAAGTGAAACCAGCAGAAAGGAACCCTGATTGACGCCATCATTGTCGATGAAGGGTTGCATAAAGGCCTTGATCTTGACCGGCTTCAAGCCCGGACCTCGGAGAATGTATTCGACGGCTGGGCCAAGGTCCCTGAAGTTCTTGGGCTGTCCAGGCTCAGCCATGTTTTCAACATTGAAAGGCTTGAAATCCGTTACCTCGATGCTCACGCCACTGGCATCATCCTTCCAGGTTTCATAGACCTTCGTCTCGATGTCCCGGACCTTGGCAGAACCATCGAGACTGAACAGCCGAAAACGAATTTTCGAGCCTCCATCCCCGAAGCTGGCCTGATAAATGCGCACGCCCTTATAATACAGTGGCTCGTTCACAATGATGTCCTGTGTCAGGACTTCCTTGCCCCCATCAATGATGGTCAGATTGCTGCGGAATTCCTTGGGCGCTCCTGTGGGAAAGAAATCAATGTTGAACGAATTGCAGCGCACCGAAAAGGGCATCTTCATGTATTTCCGTTCCGTTCCCTGAAGGAAGGAAATTTCATCTTCACTCTGCCCCTCGGGAACGGCCATATCTCCCCGAAAGCCAAATTCGACGCTCACCCACCCGCCGATCAGGATGATCAGCAAGGCCGCATGCACGAGGATATAACCCCATTTGTTGCCTCGCCCCTTGTCGGCGCGAATGAAATGCATATCGCCTTCGGATGCCTCGTTGAACTCCCAGCCGGTCAGCGCAGCCCGGAAGCGCTGCTTGACCGATGCGACCTCTTCTTCTCCCAGCAGCCATTGCTGTTTCAGGCGAAACCGTTCCACAGCCCTCTCGCTCAGCCAGGGGTGACGGCTTCGCATCTCTTTGAGCATCCTTGGAACATTACGCCACAGACAGGCCGCCAACGACAACATCAGAAATCCCAGCAGCGTCAGAAACCACCAGGAGTGGTACATGTCGAACAGGCCAAGGGAGCGGAAGACCCAATACCACAAGGGACCAAACTGCTGCAGATAATCACCTTGGTCCTGATTCTGTAACAGGACCGTGCCGATTACCGAGGCAATGGACAATACGACCAACAAAACAATGGCCAAGGACATTGAGCCCAGGCGGACCCAGATGGACTTGAAGGTGTCTGCCAAGGAATTCATGGCCGGCATGTTAGCCATTCAGACCGACAACGTCATGGCCGAATTCGCTCGCAACATCGAGAACCGATGCGCAGCATGCGCGATGCTCGACCACTGGATGCACCATCTGACATCCACCCACCGAAATATCGCCGCCAACGCCACATCGATTGGCGTTCCGGGCATTTGGTCACACCCCCTCGGCGATTCAGGCTGGAAGACAACACCAGCCCTCCTGCTTCCCTTGCCAACAGACGCACCATCGGTGAAGCATCCACTCGTACAGCCAGTTGGCCCCGCCGGTAGCAAGCTGGCGGCAGACCGGGGCGACCGGGGAAAACAAGCGTGGTCGAACCTGGCCATTGCGAACGAGCCATTCGGCGCAACAGGGACGGAATCCAGCGTGCCCAATGCAGGGCCGTTGCCCTATCCCGGGCCAGCAGAAGAAAAGGGCCTTTTCTTCCCTTAAACGACTGTAGCCGGGCTAGACCCCGTGCGTCGGGACAGACGGCTGCCCCAGGCAATGTCGAAGTTTCATGCGCAATCATGATGCCCTGCCGAAGGCGGCGCCCGAGCTCCAGGGTGCGCAGACGATGCCTGCAAAACGCCCGGCCAGCGCTTCCGATGCGAAAGCGTGGGGACGTGATCAGAAGTCGCTCAGTATGGCTGCAGCCTGAGCCCGACGATCCTCGATGAGTCTCTCCCGCAGACGGCTGTCATGAATCGCCAGGATCTGGATGGCCAGCAGCGCGGCGTTTCTGGCTGCATTGATACCTACCGTGGCCACTGGCAAACCTGGCGGCATCATGACGGTCGAATACAAAGCGTCCTGTCCATTGAGCGGACCGGATGCAATGGGCAGGCCAATTACCGGCCGGACGGTCTTCGAACACACGACACCAGCCAGATGCGCTGCCATGCCAGCTGCACAGATGAACACCTCACAGCCCGCAGCCTCGGCCTGTCGGACAGCCTCAACCGTAGCCTCCGGCGTGCGGTGAGCAGAACGCACCAGCGTGACAAACGGCACATCAAACTCGCGCAAAACGTCCTCGGCCTTGCCAACCACGTCGGCATCTGATCTGCTGCCCATCAGGACAAGCACCTTAATCTCCTTCATGCCGAGCCCTCCTCACGTGCAATGGCGCGCCAGCCGATGTCCGTCCTGTAATACCCGCCAGGCCAGTCGAGATGGCCCAGGGCCCGATAAACCGTCTGTTGAGCTTCCCGGACCGTATCGCCCAGCGCCGTTACGCCCAACACCCGTCCACCTGCATTAAGCAAATGACCGTCACGCTCAGCCGTGCCAGCATGAAACACGATGACGCCTTCCTGCTCCATGGCATCCAGGCCCCGGATTTCCTGCCCCTTTTCGAAGACGCCTGGATAGCCTTGGGAAGCTACGACCACGCACAATGCAGCACGATCATCCCATTCCAGCTCAACTCCATCTAGCCGCTTCTCAGCAGCAGCCAACAGCACCTCACCAAGATCAGAGCGCAACCGGAGCATCAGGGGCTGGCATTCTGGATCGCCAAATCTCACGTTGAATTCAAGCACCTGAGGTCCGTGCTCTGTGATCATGATTCCGGCATAGAGCGTACCAATAAATTCGATGCCGTAACGGGCCAGGGCCTCGATGATGGGTCTGGCCACCTTCTCCAACACGGCTTCGCCCACCTCCGGCGTCACACAAGGTGCGGGGGAATATGCTCCCATGCCCCCGGTGTTCGGACCCTTATCCCCGTTGAGCAACGCCTTGTGA
Source organism: Zetaproteobacteria bacterium (assembly GCA_003695905.1). GTDB lineage: Bacteria > Pseudomonadota > Zetaproteobacteria > Mariprofundales > Mariprofundaceae > J005. Next base: position 4,525 of record RFGS01000048.1, read on the forward strand.
TCCTGGCTGGAGGCCAAAGGCAGAATTGTCTGACCAGAAACGAGAAACAAGCAACTGGCCTCCTCTCCCTCGAGATAGCGTTCGATGATGACTTCATGTCCGGCCGAACCGAATCGGTTACCGGCCAGCATATCGCGAACAGCCGCCTCCGCCTCCTCCACACTCCGGGCGACAACGACTCCCTTGCCGGCAGCAAGCCCAGAGGCCTTGACGACGATGGGTACCCCCCATCGTCGAATAAGATTCAAGGCTTCATCCACGCTGGTGAAACGCTCATAGGAGGCCGTAGGTACGCCCGCTTCGCTCATGAGCTGCTTTGCAAACGATTTGCTCCCCTCCAAGCGGGCCGCCTCAGAATTTGGGCCGAACACCTTCAGTCCCTTGCGCTGAAGCAGGTCGGTCAATCCGGCAACCAACGGCGCCTCGGGTCCGACCACAACGAGATCCGGCTGCTCCCGCACGGCCAGCGATACAAGTCCATCGATGTCCTCGGCCCCAACAGGTTCACAGCGCGCAACCCTGGCGATTCCAGGATTCCCGGGGGCACAAACGACTGTGCTGACCGAGGGCGAATGGTGGAACTTCCAGCACAACGCATGCTCACGCCCGCCACCACCGACAACCAGAACCTTCATGATCTCCCTCCTTCGGCTGACTTCAGGCGCAGCCTAGCAGGCTGACC
>RFGS01000049.1 GCA_003695905.1 Zetaproteobacteria bacterium
CGCTTTCGCACCTATGGCGAAATCGCCGGAGACCTGGACAGCTCCCCACGTGCGGTGGGCCAAGCCTTGGGTGCCAACCGGCTGCCGCTCATCGTTCCCTGCCACCGCATCCTGGCTGCCACAGGACTCGGCGGTTTCAGCGCCGGCCATGCCTGGAAGCGCAAACTCGTCGCATTCGAGCAATCCCAGCCCACTGATCGGTAGACCTCGCTCTTGATTTTGTATCCTGCCGGTTTCCGGCTATAATTAGTTTTATGAAAGGAAGATGGCTATCGTTGCTATGGCTTGCATGCCTGCTTTGCCTTCCCATTCCCTGTCTTGCAGGCGGGATGTTGGATGGTGAATGGTTGGTAACCACATCCATTCGTATCCCCGGCATGGGAACTATGCCCGGCGGGACACATCGCCACTGCTATGATGATCAGGATTCCCCCTATCCGGCCCGTGCCGACGAACGCTGCCATCTTGTTTCCATGAAGCAGCTCGCAAACACCGTTCAGTGGCATGTCCACTGCCAAACATCCTCCGGCGAGTCTGAGATTCGAGGAGAAACAACCCGCACAGGAGAGCAGATGCATGGCTCAATGCACATCACCAGTGCGGATGGAAACATGGACATGGTCATGGATGGTCGCTATCTAGGCCCCTGCGCCGCCCATCCCTGATTCATTCCGGCGATCAAGCTACCCAGCCCCAGGTAGTATCGTTAGGCTTGCGCCATGCATGCTTCTCATTCGCCCATAACAATCATCGGGGCTGGACTGGCTGGCAGCGAGGCCGCTTGGCAGCTTGCCCGCCGAGGGATACCGGTCCGCTTGTATGAGATGCGGCCGGTCAAAATGACACCGGCCCACAAGACAGGTAAATGTGCTGAACTCGTCTGCTCCAACACGTTCCGCGCTGATCACCTGGAAAGCGCCGTCGGTCTTCTACACGAAGAAATGCGCATGCTGGGCTCACTGATCATGCACTGCGCCGACCGCTCAAGAATCCCTGCTGGAACCGCCCTGGCCGTGGATCGAGAACAGTTCTCCGAATTGGTTTCCAAAGCCTTGCAAAGGGAACCCTTGATCGAACTGATTCACGAAGAGGTGTCTCATCTCCCCGAGCAAGGGCTCGTACTCGTCGCCTCCGGACCATTAACCTCGGATGCCCTGTACGAAAACATCCAACGGCTTACCGGCGAACAGCACCTGTGCTTTTTCGATGCCATCGCACCGGTCGTGAATGCCGAAACCATCGATATGAGCGTAGCCTATTGGAAGAACCGCTATGACAAACATGTCAGCGATGGCACCGAAGGTGACTACCTGAACTGCCCGATGAACAAAGAGCAATACGATGCCTTTATCGATGCCTTGATCCAGGCGGAAAAGGTGGCCTTCAAGGACTTTGAGAACATCCCTTTTTTCGAGGGCTGCATGCCCATCGAGGAAATGGCCGAACGGGGCCGAGAAACGCCGCGCTTTGGCCCGATGAAGCCCGTCGGACTGGAGGACCCACGTACGGGGCAAATCCCCTATGCGGTCGTTCAGTTACGCCGGGACAACCGACTGGGAAACCTACTGAACATGGTCGGCTTTCAGACAAAGATGACCTACGGTGAACAAAAGCGCGTGTTCCGCATGATCCCGGGCCTTGAGCAAGCCGAGTTTTTCCGGCTCGGCAGCCTGCACCGCAACACCTTCATCAAATCGCCGGCTCTGCTGGATGGCACACTCAGATTGAAGAAGGACCCGCGCATCCTTTTCGCCGGCCAGATTACGGGCGTGGAAGGTTATGTGGAATCGGCAAGCACAGGCCTGATGGCCGGCCTTTTTCTATGCAGGCTTTGGCAAGGGTTGCCGCCGGTACCCCCGCCGGAAACGACCGCACACGGGGCACTGCTGGCCCACATCTCACGCACCCGTATCGAGGACTTCCAGCCCATGAACATCAACTTCGGCCTTATCCCCCCCGTCCAGCAAAGCGAAGGCGGGCGCAGACTCTCCAAGCTGCAGCGCCGCCGAAGCATTTCAGAACGGGCGCTTGAGCATTTGCAGCACTGGATGGCAGATCAGTCCTGGACGCCTCCCTCGTCCTGAGCCGAATCCCGCTGTAGCCATGCAGCCAGCGACTCCCTGACCCATGCTTGGCTCAAACGTCGTCTGCGCTGCGCCAGGGATAACCTCTCAAGATGATCAAGGGCCGGTGCAATGACCTCCAACTGGCGCGGAAGGAAGCTGAGTATTGTGTCCAGCACACGATCCTCGACCACCCATTGTAGGTCATTGCAGATAGAACGCATGACAGCCCGGAGCCATTCATCATCCGGCGGTGGAGCGATGTCCACCTTCTCAAGCATGCCCACCAGACGGGAGCCAAGTTCCGCCGGCAAGGTAGCATCGATAGCCACCCGCCATGAAATCAGCAAAGGCCGGCCCATGCAACGGGCCCGTTCAATCAGGTGAAAAAGCGCGAGCATCGACGCGCGATGCACTGGCCCCGCAGGAACGTCAATGGCCCAGAATGCGTAAGGCTTCAAGAACTGAGCCCATTCATTGACCTGCACATAGGGAGCTCGAGGGTCCATGCGTGATACCGTGCACAAGCCGAGAGCCGGATGATCGGCCGCCAGCATCTGGAGCAAATGCGTCTTGCCTGCAACCCCCCTGGAGCACAGCCAGAGCATCCCCCCCTGAATGAGCCACATCCCCAGGCGATTGCAGGCCTCCTCTACGCCAGGGTGACGCACCCAGGAACTGTAGGTCCGATGAACGGGCAAACTCAGATCGAGGCGCTGGACCTGCATCACGTTGACTCGTCGTTGAGCGCCTTGCCCATCCAAACCACCATGTACTGAATGCCTGATAGCACTGTAAAAGCGAAGGTCAGCCACTCCAGGCCAAGCATCAACCAATCCGGCATAATTCCCCAGCCCATCTGAACCAGCACTGAAAGCACGAGCGTGATCTGGAAAAACGTGGTGATCTTGGAGGTCACCGTCGGAGCCATCGTAAGCTTGCGCGTCACGATCTCATAGGCAATCGCCCCCAGGATGATGACAATATCCCGAAAAACAATGGCCAGAAAAAGAAAAAGCGGCACCTGCCCCATGGCATAGAGGGTAACGATGGCGCTGATCAACATCAGCTTGTCGGCCAAGGGATCCATGTAGGCGCCCACCACCGTACGTTGGTTGAACATGCGGGCAATGGCGCCGTCGAGCATGTCCGTCATGCCTGCAGCCACCATAAACAGAAGCGCTAGTTCAGGCTGCTGTTCAAGGATGGCATAGACAATGAAAGGCGTCAGCAGCATGCGCGCCAGAGTCAACAGGTTAGGAAGGTTCAGAACACGGTTCATGGACTAAGAGCCATCAAGCGCCCGAAGACTGCAACACTTTGCCGACCATTCAGGGGAATGCCCGCCAGCCCTCATCCGTCGCCTGAACATGGAATCCATGGGCTTCCAGCCAGTAGCCCAGCTCAACTGCCCTGCCCTCGTCCATGATGAGACGGTAGCGCTGCCGCCTGACGGACAACTCGATGGGAATGACTTCGACCCTCGCATCCCGACGCAGATCCTGCTCAAACAGAACCTGCTCGGCCAATCCTGCCTGGCGATCGAGCAACAGTTCATATTCAGCCGCCCCGGCCTGCCCCCAACACGTGATCAGACCCAATATCACCAAGCATCGCGTTCTGTTCACTTGATTACCCTGAGATGACGAACCCTTCGTCCGCCGGACGGCGCATCCTGACTGTCCGCAGCCTCACCATCATCATCCACGCTCTGCTCCCCATCTTCCAAGCCTTCGCGCGCTTCCTGCACAGCAGCCCGAATGATCTCGGGAACATCATCCTCCCAGACGATGCCCTGATCCAGATCCCCTTCAGGCAGATAAACGGCCCAAATCGCATGCATCGGAATCCGACAGGGGAAAACCTTCCCGCCAAATGAAAAATCGGATACCAGCGCATCGTCCCGAATGTAAATCGGCTGAGGCATACGCTGGTTCAGCACAAGACGCAGCGCGGGATCACCCATCAGATGAGGCGGCACTTTCACATCCTCGCTCGTTGCATTGACCACGATAAAAACCCTCCCATGCCGGGCAAAGAACTCTCGCAACTGTTTGGCCTTGGCCGCATCCGAGAAACTTATGCTCATGGGATCCTCCACGCCTCGGGCGTTTATTTGCCGCCACTGCATGATCAATAGGTGGAGTGATCCTGTAAGCCGGGTTCTGTTCCCTGTGATCAGGGAGGCGGTCATTCATCTAGGCTTGCCATTGCTGACAAGCTCAAGCGGCCTACCCGGAAGCTGCGCGGGCCACGCATATGCTTCCCTATTTGGCCTTGCTGCAGGTGGGGTTTACCGTGCCTCCTCCTGTTACCAGGAAGAGCGGTGCGCTCTTACCGCACCCTTTCACCCTTACCGTCCACGGGGACGGCGGTCTGCTTTCTGTGGCACTTTCCCGGGGTCACCCCCGCCGGACGTTATCCGGCACCTTGCCCTGTGCAGCCCGGACTTTCCTCGACGGCGGTTTTCGCCGGCGCGACCACCCGGATCACTCCACGCCTGAAGGATACACCCTCGGAGACTGGATTTATACCATTGGAGATCAGATCAAAGGATATCCGGCGGTGCCATGCCGTTCTGAACCGCATAGGTGCTCAACAGCGCAAGCAGCACCCCTCCGCTTATGGTCATGATCAAAAATGGAACCAGCAGAATGATCAGGGCCATGCCGCTACTCAGCCTCAGGTTGCGCGTAAGCCCAAGCCACATAAGAACCAAGGACCAGATGCCCACCACGGCATTGACCAGCGGCACCCATGCCAACAACAATGGAGCATTGGCATAGGCGCAAATCTCGAACGCGTGAGCTGTCGGAACCTCCTTTTTGGCAAAAACGCGTATAACCCACCGCAGATAGACGGCCCACAACCATGCGCCCGCCACGACAAAAAGCCAGAACATCGGCGCAAGGAAAAGCGAAATACCCAGGGTTCCGGCAGCAATGACCAAGGTCGGCACGCTCACCGTGATAATCAAAAACCACAAACTGTTGGCATAATCATGCGCCTTGGGCAGGCTGGCATAAAACGCCCCCGGATGCGTCAATAAGGATCGCAGTGATCCAATATAAGAATCCACCCAGTTCCTTCGATCGAAATACATACTTACGATGCCCCTCCTTTCCCCCAACGAGCACCTGCCCCCGTCAACGGCCAGAGAGTCACGCAGTTCTTGACGCCAAGGGACAGGCAGGCATGGTACGAGTCATGCGCATCAGGCTCATGACGCTAGTCTTGCTGGTTCTGGTTGCTGCCGCAACAGGCTACTGGCTAAGACCCATGCTGATCTCGCCGGAAGCTGAACCTCGGACAGTAACCCCCCGTGGCAACCTGGCCGAGGACGAGCAGACCGCAATCGCCATCTTCGAAGCGGTCAGCCCTTCGGTCGTATTCATCTCCACGACGGCGGAAATCGTCGACCCCTGGACCCGCATGGTGTTCCAGACCAGAAAGGGCACGGGATCGGGCTTCACCTGGGATCATGAGGGGCATGTCGTCACGAACTTTCACGTCATTCGTGGGGCTTCCAAGGCTACAATCCGCCTGGCCGACGGGCGCGCCTACGCTGCCGTGCTTGTGGGGGCCAGCCCCGAGCATGACTTGGCCGTCCTGCGCATCAATGTGCCGTTCGACCCGCCGCCACCGATCCCACTTGGCGAAAGCTCCAGTCTGAAGGTAGGCCAGAAGGTGTTTGCGATCGGTAATCCTTTCGGCCTCGATCACACGCTAACCACGGGCATCGTGTCTGCGCTGGATCGCAGCCTGGCCGCAGACGGGCGAACCATCGATCATCTCATCCAAACCGATGCTGCCATCAATCCGGGCAATTCGGGCGGCCCTCTGCTGGATTCCGCTGGGCGCCTGATCGGCGTCAATACAGCCATCTACTCGCCATCCGGCGCTTATGCCGGCATCGGCTTTGCGATTCCCTCCGATCAGGTCAATGCCATCGTGCCGGAACTGATTGCCTACGGCCGCGTCATCCGACCCTGGCTGGGCATCGGCAGCGATGACCGGATCTCCGCTTTTGTTCGCAAACAGCTCGGCCTCGAACACGGTCTGCTCGTCCTAAAAACAGCCTACGGATCGCCGGCGGCAAAAGCTGGCCTGCAGCCAGCCCGCCTGGCATGGGATGGCTCCATCATGCCAGGTGATATTCTGTTGGAATTCGATGGCACCCCGGTGAATACCGTACGCGAGCTCGAACGGCTGCTGTCCAAACGGCACATCGGCGATGCGGTCACACTAAAGGTATGGCGTGATGGTCAAACGCGTGAGCTTGAAATCATTCTTGGCAATCCACAAATGAGAGCTACTCGATGAATGGCGGTGGAGGCAACATGAACAAGCAGACCCAAATCAACTTTGGCTACCTTCTTCTGGCCATGATCGCCATCTTCTTCATCCAGCAATGGCTGCTGTCATCCATGACCGAGACCCAGACCGTACCGTTTAGCCAATTTGAACAGTACCTGAAGGAAGGCAAGATCGATGAGGTTGTGATCACTGAGGACTACATCACGGGCAAACTAAAGGAGAGTGAGGATCGCCTAAAGGTCATTGTTGCGGCGCGCGTCGACCCCAGCCTGATTGATTTTCTCGACCAATATGGCGTCACCTACACGCGCGTGATCAAGAGTCATTTCCTGGAAACGGCTCTATCCTGGCTTGCACCAACCCTTATTTTCTTCGGCATCTGGCTGTTCTTCGTGCGGCGCATGGCTGAAAAGCAGGGCCTAGGAGGCGGCTTTGTGTCCATCGGTAAGAGCCGTGCAAAAGTCTTCGTCGAAAAGGACACGGGGGTCAGTTTTGATGATGTAGCCGGTGTGGACGAGGCCAAGCTCGAATTGCAGGAAGTGGTCGAGTTTCTGCAAAACCCTCAGCGATGGGGACGCCTGGGCGCGCGAATCCCCAAGGGCGTGTTGCTCGTGGGACCTCCTGGAACCGGCAAGACCTTGCTGGCCAAGGCTGTCGCCGGGGAAGCCGGTGTTCCCTTCTTTTCAATCTCAGGGTCCGAGTTCGTCGAAATGTTTGTCGGTGTAGGTGCAGCCCGTGTTCGGGATCTGTTCGAGCAGGCCAGAAAACATGCACCGGCCATCATCTTCATTGACGAGCTCGATGCCTTGGGTCGCTCCCGAACTGCCGGTGGCCCGATCGGCGGCCATGATGAAAGGGAACAGACACTCAATCAGTTACTCGTGGAAATGGACGGTTTTGATCCGTCTTCGGGGCTCGTGATCCTGGCGGCCACGAATCGGCCGGAAATCCTCGATCCAGCTCTGCTGCGTGCCGGCAGATTCGACCGTCAGGTTCTGGTGGACAGGCCAGACAAGCCCGGTCGAGAGGCCATTCTCAGGGTGCACATGAAACGCATCCGCCTACAGGACGATGTCGATGCGGAGAAAATTGCTGCACTGACCACCGGCTTCTCCGGAGCGGACCTGGAAAATCTGGTTAACGAGGCTGCGTTGCTTGCCACGCGTGAAAATGCCGATGCCGTATCCATGACGCATTTTACGCGGGCCATTGAGCGCCTGATTGCTGGCCTGGAAAAGAAAAACCGCGTATTGGGCGAGAAAGAACGCCGGGTCGTGGCCTACCATGAAATGGGCCATGCCCTGGTGGCTATGGCCTTGCCAGGCACGGACCCCGTGCACAAGGTATCCATCATTCCCCGAGGAATCGGCGCACTCGGATATACCATCCAGCGACCAACCGAAGACCGCTACCTCATGACGCGGGAGGAACTGCAAAACAAGATCAGCGTCCTGCTTGGCGGCCGAGCGGCCGAACAGCTCGTGTTCGGTCATCTATCGACAGGTGCAGCCGACGACCTGGCCAAGGCCACCGACATGGCGCGGGACATGGTCATGCGCTATGGCATGGACGAAGACTTGGGCTTTGTCGTCTATGACGAATCCCAGCCGGGTTTTCTTGGTAAGCAGCAGGACTTTCCATTTTCGGGCAAGCCTCGCTTCAGCGAGGAAACAGCACGCAAGATCGATGATGCCGTGCGCAACATCATCAACCGCCAGTTCGATCTGGCCATGCAAACCTTGCGAGAAAACCGGGATATTCTGGAACGCTGTGCCCAGGAACTGCTCAGAAGCGAAACACTGGAAGAGGATCAGCTCAAAGCACTGACCCGCGAACTCAAGATGCCGGACAACGCGCCGGCCTGATGCGGACGAAGATCACCCCTCTCCGATTTGCAGAACCAGCTTCCCCTGCATATGCCCCTGCTCGATGCGCCTGTGGGCTTCCGCTGCCTGCTGCAAAGGAAGCACGTCGCTGACTACAATCCTCAGCCGGCCATCGTCAAACCATTCCGCACATTGGGCCAGGATCTTTCCATGGTGCCGGGCACCATCATCAAGCTCCAGAAGCATCGGTGGCAGCATGAGTTCCTGGCTTACGCGGATATTGCGGATCCGAAGGGTCTTCCAATCCGCGTCATTCGGTACTTGCAACAGGGTCACAAGATCCCCGTAAACCCGGATGGCCGGTGCCAGGTCGTTGAAAGCCGAACCTCCGACGACATCCAATGCGATATCCACACCTTCTCCATTGGTCCATTCAAGCAACGCCTCAGCAACATCGTGCTCATGGTAGGGAATGATGCATTCGGCACCCAATTCGGCAGCCAGCCGTGCCTTGGCATCATCTCCGACACTGGTAGCCACGCAGCAGCCGGCAATACGCGCCAGCTGAATCGCCACATGCCCCACGCCGCCTGCACCGGCCTGCACGAACACGCGCTGTCCTGCCCTCATGCGCGCGCGATCGAACAAGGCCTCCCAAGCCGTGATCAGCACCAGCGGCGCGGCAGCAGCCTCCGTAAAATCAAGGGTCGCCGGTTTGCGCGCGACGAATGCCTCGGGAACGCTGATGTATTCAGCATAATTGCCACCTGCCCGGCCAAGCCCGCCAAAGCAGTAATAAACGGCATCGCCCTTTGTGAACCGACTGACACCATGACCCACGGCTTCAACAATGCCAGCCCCATCGCAGCCCAAAATGGCCGGCGGCTCCCCAAAATAGAGTCCTCGTGCACGCAGCTTCGTATCGATGGGATTAACCCCGGCAGCCATGATGCGTACCAGAACCTCCCCTGGTGCCGGCCTGGGCTTCTCGACCTCCGTTTCAACAAGAACCTCGGGGCCGCCGATTCGACTCATGACCACTGAACGCATGCATCCTCCCGTATCATGACAAGTCATTTGCTGACAGTTGTTCTGCTGTCATGATATCATGCAACATCCTAACAATGTACGGACGAACGCCAACCATGAGCAATGCACAGCGACGCATCGAGCTTTATGACACCACACTCCGCGATGGTGCCCAGACGGCCGGCATTCATTTCTCAAGCGAGGACAAATGGCGTATAGCCGAAAAACTCGCCGATTTCGGCATGGACTGGATTGAAGGCGGCTGGCCTGGAGCCAACCCCAAGGACGACCAATTCTTCGATCTCGCCAGACAGCGCAAATGGAAAAAAAGCAAGCTGGTAGCCTTTGGCTCCACTGCTCGTCCGGACAGAAAGGCCAGCGAGGATCCACTGCTGACCCGCCTGCCGACCAGCGGTGCCGATGCGGTGTGTATCTTCGGCAAGGCCTGGGCACTGCATGTGGAAAAAAGCCTGCGCACAGACCGGGAGAGGAACCTCGATCTGGTTCGCGACTCCGTGGCCTGGCTGAAGAGCAGAGTTCCAGTCGTGTTCTTCGATGCAGAACACTTCTTCGACGGATTCATTGATGACCCCGATTACGCCCTTTCCGTGCTTCGTGCCGCCGCTGATGGCGGCGCCGACTATCTGGTGCTCTGCGACACGAATGGCGGAACGATCCCCTACGACATTGCCCGCATTACAGGCAAGGTGCTTGAGGCGTTCCCGGGACACACCGTGGGCATTCACGCGCACAATGACTGCGAGATGGCCGTGGCCAACTCCATCGCGGCCTTGCGAGTCGGGGCTGGACTGGTTCAGGGGACGGTCAACGGTATCGGAGAACGATGCGGCAATGCGAACCTGATTTCACTCATCCCCACGCTCCAGATGAAAATGGGCTTGGATTGCGGCATTCCTCCAGAAACGATGAAGCAATTGAAAGGCTTATCGGATTACGTCAATGAAATGGCCAACCGCCTGCCTTGGCGCCATCAGCCATACGTCGGTACGAATGCCTTCGCACACAAGGGCGGAGTGCATGTTTCGGCCATACGCAAGGAAAGCCGGCTTTATGAGCATATTGATCCAGCACTGGTCGGCAACGAGCGGCGGATTCTGGTGTCCGACCAGGCTGGCAAGAGCAATATCCTGAGCAAGATGCAACAGCTTGAACCTGAGGCCGGCCTAAACGAGAACGATCCCGTTGTTGCCGAGGCCGTGCAACGCATCAAGGAGCTGGAGGCCATGGGTTATGCCTTTGAAGGTGCCGACGCCTCATTCCATCTGCTGTTGCTGCGAGCTATGGGGCGCTTCAGGCGGCATTTCGAGCTGATCCGTTATCGCGTGTTTGACGAAAAGCTCGGCCATCTCGATCCGGCAGAGGCCGAGGCCACAGTACAGCTTAGAGTCGGTGAACGCTCCCTGCACACCGCCGCGCTGGGCAACGGGCCTGTCAATGCCATGGACAATGCCTTGCGCGCGGCCCTGGTTGATGTCTATCCCGTGCTGACCCATATGCGTCTGGCCGACTTCAAGGTGCGCGTTCTATCCACGCGGAAAGCTACAGAAGGGGCTGTTCGCGTACTGATCGAGTCCACGGACGGGCATTCGAAATGGAGTACAGTGGGGGTGTCCACCGATGTGCTCGAGGCTGTCTATCGGGCCCTGAACGATGCCATCGAGTACAAACTGACTATTGACGGTGTTCCAGCACCTTGAAATGGATGAACGAATTCATCCGCCATGAGGCAACCGGAGGCCTGCTGCTGATGCTGGCCGCCGCACTGGCCCTAGTGCTCAGCAATTCCAGCCTTGCTCCTTGGTACGCGGCGGCTCTGCACGTCTCCGTTGGCTTTCATGCCGGACCGCTTGAGCTGGATAAATCCCTTTATCATTGGGTGAACGAGGGGCTGATGGCCATCTTCTTCCTGCTGATCGGCCTGGAAGTCAAGCGCGAAATCCTCGAGGGTCATCTGTCCTCTCTACGGCAGGCATCGCTGCCGATTTTCGGCGCTGTTGGCGGCATGCTGATGCCCGCGTTGATCTATGTACTCATCAATCATGCGCATGCGATCGCCCTTCAGGGCTGGGCCATTCCCACGGCAACGGACATCGCCTTCTCCCTGGGCATCCTTTCCCTGCTCGGCAAGCGCGTTCCGTCATCGTTGAAGATCTTTCTGATGGCCCTGGCCATCATCGATGATCTCGGAGCCATCGTAATCATTGCCCTTTTCTACACCTCCGAACTCTCCTGGACATCCATTGTGCTGGCCCTGATCTCCTTAGCCGCCCTTGTGCTGATGAACCGCCTGGGCGTTGTCAAACGCAGTGCCTATTTTCTCGTTGCACTGCTGCTGTGGTCCAGCGTGCTCAAATCCGGTGTCCATGCGACACTGGCCGGTGTCGCCCTGGCCTTCACAATCCCGCTTTCCAGCCGAGATCGTCAGGGGCGCACCTGCTCTCCATTGAAAAGCCTCGAACACGACCTGCACCGCTGGGTGAGTCTGCTAATCCTTCCACTGTTCGCCTTCGTCAATGCGGGTGTGGACATGCGCCCGATTGCACTTGACCAAATGGGGGCGTCCGTGCCTCTCGGCATCCTTTTGGGCCTGTTTCTCGGCAAACAGGCAGGCGTGTTCGGCTTTGCCTGGCTGGCCATCCGGCTTGGCTGGGCCCGTCTGCCCGCAGACTGTCGCTGGATCCAGCTCTACGGTGTATCGGTACTGACGGGCATCGGCTTTACGATGAGCCTGTTCATCACATCTCTTGCCTTCGAGGACGACGCCATGTTCGCCTATACGGACAAGCTGGCCGTGCTGGCTGGCTCGTTGCTCTCTGGCATGCTCGGCTATCTGGTCTTGCGTCTAACCCCTGAAGCGAGAAAAGCCCGCTCCTGAAAAACACGTGGAGCCAAAACAGATCCGGCTGTGGCTCATGTCGAGAGTGAATATTTCACGTTGACATTCATTATTCATTATTCCTACTCTTGGAGGCATGGATGTAAAGCAACGCATTCTGGCCGCTGCAACCCGACGCTTCGCCGATTACGGTTATGCCAAAACAACCATGGTCGAGATTGCCGCGGATGCCGGCATGAGCGTTGGCAATCTGTACCGCCACTTCGAAAACAAGGAAGCCCTTGCCATCGCGTGCATGCGCCGCCAGCTCGAATCCAAGCTCCGCTCCGGCCTTGATGCGGCGGATCGGGCGAAATCCGCAAACGAGGCCTTCGAGGCCTTCCTGCTAGCACGACTTCGAGCCGGACACGCCCAGTTTGCCAATACCCGCCATCTGTACGACATGGTTCGATTGGTCAACGAGCGCTACCGTGACTTGCTGCTCGATTTCGAAAGCAAGGTCATCCAGGCCCTGGCGGACATCCTGCGTCAGGGCATACGTGAAGGAGCATTCGACGTGGATGATCCCGATCGCACGGCCTACGACATTCATCAGGCACTGATGCGTTACAACCATCCCGTTTCACTCCGGTACAACGAG
>RFGS01000050.1 GCA_003695905.1 Zetaproteobacteria bacterium
ATCTGTGATCGCGCGTTGGTGGAGGAGCTGCTGAGGCAGCATGAGGTCGATACGATCGTGCATTTTGCGGCTGAAAGCCATGTGGACAATTCCATCGCCGGGCCTGAGGTGTTCGTGCGCACGAACGTGCTGGGCACATACACGCTGCTGGATGCGGCGCGCAGGGTATGGCTGGACGAACGGGGCTGGGATGCGGACAGGTGCCGCTTCCATCATATCTCCACAGACGAGGTCTATGGCACGCTGGGGCCAGAGGATCCCAAGTTCACCGAGGAGACGCCTTATGCGCCGAACTCCCCTTATTCGGCGACCAAGGCCGGATCGGATCATCTTGTTCGCGCCTGGCACCATACCTATGGCCTGCCAGTGACGACGACGAATTGCTCGAACAATTACGGGCCGTTCCAGCATGCAGAGAAGTTTATCCCGACCATTCTGCGCAGTTGCATCGAGCGAAAGCCGATTCCGGTCTACGGGGATGGCAGCAACATTCGCGATTGGCTGTATGTCGAAGACCATTGCCGCGGCATCGATGTGGTGGTGCGGCGGGGACGTCTTGGCGAGACCTACAATATCGGCGGCTGCAATGAATGGTCGAACATCGACATCGCCCGTCTGATTTGTCGCCTGATGGATGAAAGAATCCCGGGCGGAGCCCCCCATGAACGGTTGATTTCATTCGTGACGGACCGTCCGGGTCATGATTGGCGCTATGCGATCGATGCCTCGAGAATGGCATCGGAGCTGGGGTGGAAGCCTTTGGAAACCTTTGAGACCGGCATTACCAAGACCATCGACTGGTATCTAACGCGGGGTTGAATGCTGCTGTGCAGGCTTGGGCATCATGCTAGCCTTTGATCGATGAGCCGGGCGAGTAAATCCACGCAGCATACCCCGATGATGCAGCAATACCTCCGTATCAAGGCGGAGTATCCCGATTGTCTGCTTTTCTATCGCATGGGCGATTTTTACGAGATGTTCTATGAAGACGCCAAGGAAGCAGCGGAGATTCTCGAGATCGCGCTGACCAAGCGGGGAAAATCGGCGGGTGAGGATATTCCCATGGCTGGCGTGCCGTGGCATCAGGCCGAGGGATATCTGGCAAAATTGGTGCGCGCAGGCAAGAAGGTCGCCATCTGCGAGCAGATGGAGCTTCCTGATGGCAAGAAGGGGCCTGTACGCAGGGAGGTTGTGCGGGTCGTCACGCCGGGCACGGTCACAGAGAGCGAACTGTTGCCCCAGCAACGGACTGCCTGGTTGAGTGCCCTACTGAACGATGATGAACGATGGGGAATGGCCTCGCTGGACATGGCCTCCGGTCGCTGGTCCCTTGCCGAGGGCGAGACGGAGATGGAGCTGGATGAGATGCTCGGTGTCATTCAGCCTGCTGAATTGCTGTTGTGCACAGACAGATCGCCTCCCGAACAACTGAATTGCCCCGTATCGCATCCGGGTGACTGGGCCTTCACTTCCGAGGTCGCACAGGAGAAGTTGAGAGAGCATTTTGCCCTGCAGGAATGGTCATCGCTCAATCTTGAGGGCCATCCATTGGTGGCTGCCTGTGTTGGGGCCGTGCTGGCCTATGTCGAGCAGACCCAGAAGGGAAGCATCGGTCAGATTGAACTGCCGGTGTATCATGAGAGCAGCCAGTTCATGCGCATCGATGCGCGCTCGCGGCGCAATCTGGAACTGGAATGCACGCTGACCGGCCAGCTCACTGGTTCCATGCTGCATGTCCTCGATCGCACACGCACCCCGATGGGCGCGCGCCTGCTGCGTCAGTGGCTGAACTTCCCCTTGCTTGATCTGGAGCTGATCCGTTCCCGTCAGGATGCCGTTCAGGGGCTGTTGGATGATGATGCCCTGCTGGCGAATCTTCGGGAAAGGCTGGGCTGTATCCGCGACATGGAAAGGATATTGACGCGCATTGTGCTTGGTCGCGCCAGTCCACGGGATTTCCGGGGTCTGGCGGAGAGCCTGCTTGCACTGCCGGGGATCAGAGAGCTCATTGAAGGGCGTTCAGGCATGTTCAGCCTCATCCGACGCCACCTTGACGGGCTGGATGCACTGGCGGCAAGGCTTGATGAAGCCATGGAAGACCGGAATGTTCCGGCCGTTCTCCGGGACGGGGGTGTCATTCGGGACGGGTTCGATGTAGAGTTGGACCGCCTTCGCATGCTTGCTTCGGATGCCGATGCCTGGCTGAGGGATTACGAACAGAGGGAGCGGGATCGGACAGGACTGACCACGCTGCGGGTCAAGTACAACAAGGTGTTTGGCTATTTCATCGAGTTGTCCAAGACACAAGCCGGACAGGCGCCGGCTGACTATGTCCGCAAACAGACCTTGGTCAACGCAGAGCGCTTCATCACGGATGAGTTGCATCGTTTCGAGTCCGAGATCCTGGGGGCAAGGGACAGCGCGCTGGCCCGGGAGATGGAGTTGATTGAACAGCTCCGCAAGGAAATCGGTGCGCAAGGTCCAGCGATCCAACAGGCTGCTCAGGCCATCGCTAGCCTCGATGTTCTCGCATGCTTTGCACATCTGGCCAGGGAGCGGCGGTATGTCCGTCCAGAGGTGCATACCGGACGTCAATTGGTCATTGAGGCGGGGAGGCATGCGGTTGTTGAGCAAGTCATCGGGCGCGATGTCTTTGTAGCCAATGACACTCACATGGATATGCGAAGACGGCGTTTCATGCTGCTGACCGGGCCGAACATGGGCGGCAAGTCGACCTATATGCGTCAGGTGGCCTGGATCGTGTGGCTTGCCCATGTTGGTTGTTTCGTGCCAGCTGATCAGGCGCGCATACCCCTGACCCGAAGAATCTTCACCAGGGTCGGCGCTGGCGACGAACTGGCCAGCGGGCGATCGACGTTCATGGTGGAAATGATGGAAACAGCGACCATTCTGAACCAGTTGGAACCCAGATCCCTGGTTATTGTCGATGAGATCGGCCGGGGAACGAGCACCTGGGACGGCATGGCCATTGCCTGGTCTGTGGCCGAGGAACTAGCCACAAGCGAGGATGTGCTGACGCTTTTTGCCACGCATTATCATGAGCTCACCGAGCTTCCGGATCAGCTTGACATGGCCTTCAACGCTTCAGTTACGGTCAGGGAATGGAATGGCCAGGTTGTTTTTCTCCATCGTGTGGAGGAAAACGCAGCGGACCGATCCTATGGCATCGCGGTCGCACAACTTGCCGGCATCCCGCCCAATGTGATTCGCCGAGCTCGCGAGCATCTGTTTCGCTTTGAACATGGCTCGGAGCTGGCAGCGGAGCGCGGCAAGCTTCAGCTGGGCTTGTTTGCCGAGGCAGAACGCAGACGGGAGCAGCAACAACTGGAAGCCTTTCGTCGCTTGAAGAAGCGTCTGGGTGAGCTTGATGAGAATCTGCTTCGGCCTGTGGATGCGCTGAATGTGCTTGTCGAATTGAAAAGAGAGTGCCTCGATGACTCCTGAACAGGCACGGATTGCGCTGAAAAATCTGCACGCTGAGGTGGCCGCCGCCTTCGATGCCGGGGAGTCTGGTCACGATTTGTGCCGGCGGATGAGCGAGGGCGTGGATCGCATCCTTGTCGGTCTGTGGCGCAAGCTGGCTCCATCGGCCTGCAAGGTCGTCGATCTGCTTGCCGTGGGAGGGTACGGTCGGGCGGAACTAGCACCTTTTTCCGACTGGGATATCTGGCTGCTGGTTCCCGAGAAGGCAGGCAAAGGTCTTGAGGATGACATTCAGGCCTTTCTGTACGCGCTTTGGGATGCGGGGGGCAAGATCGGGTATGCTGTGCGGACTCCGTCTGAGACCATGGAGCACATCCACAACGATTGGGATGCGGCAACGGCCGCGCTAGAGGCTCGCTTGCTCGATGGTCAGGGGCATCAATATCGACAGTTGCAACCTGTTCTTCAGCGCTTTTTCCGACGGCAACGTAGGCGTTTCGTGCGCGCCAAGCTGGAGGAGATGAACCTCAGGCATCAGCGTGCCGGCGATACGGCATTTCTGATGGAGCCGGATGTGAAGGAAGGCATGGGAGGATTGCGCGATGGGCAGGCCATTTTCTGGATGGCCCGGGGCTGGTATGGGGTGCATGATCAGAAGGAGCTTGTCAGGCATGGCATCCTGTCGGCCAAGGAGCTTTCGCATCTTGCCGATGCGCGGGATTTTCTTCTCCGTTGTCGTGTGGGTCTGCATCTGGAAAACGGCAGGGCCGCCGATCGTCTGAGTTTTGAGATGCAGTTGGCTCTTGCCGAACGCATGGGGTATGAGTCCGAACTGGGACGTCCGACGGTTGAGGTCTTCATGAAGGACTATTTCCGCCATGCTGGGCGCATGGCCCGGGTGAGTCGTCTGCTGACCATGCATTTCGACGAGCTGCTCAATCCGAAGTTTTTTGCACGTATTCAGGATCTTGGCGATGGCTTTACCCTGCAGGGGGATCGCGTGGGCATCGTGCATGCAAATGTCTTCAGGGAGGCTCCACTTCGCCTGTTGCGCATCTTTCATGTCGCCCAGGAGGGGCGTCGACATTTGTCCAGCACGGCCTTGCGCCAGATTCGCGAGGATGTCCTGCTCATCGATGATGATTTCAGGCATCATCCCGATGCACGCGAAAGTTTTCTGGCCATCCTCAGGGCCAGGCGCAATGTCCATTGGACGCTGAAACAGATGAATGATACCGGCATTCTGGGCAGGTACATTCCTGAGTTTCGGCATGTGGTGGGTCTGGGGCAATTTAACCGATACCATGCCTATACGGTGGACGAACACACGATTCGCGCTGTGGGTGAGGCGCGCAATTTCATTCACGGAGAACGCCAACAGAGGCTGGATTTGGCTCATGAAGTCGTTTACAGGATCCACCGTCCGGAGCTGTTGTATCTGGCCCTCATTTTTCATGATATCGCCAAGGGTATGGAGGGCGATCACTCGGAAAACGGGGCAAGGCTTGCAAGGGCTTTTTGTCAGCGCTTGCAGTTGGATGTCGATGCGACCGCGCTAGTTGAGTGGCTGGTGCGGGAGCATCTTACCATGGCCGTTACCAGCCAGCGCTGTGACCTGGCGGATCCCGAGGTTGTTCGGCGCTTTGCGGACACCGTTGGTAATCTGGGCCGACTCTACTACCTGCTTTTGTTGACGGTCGCCGATATCGCAGCTGTTGGCCCCGGCGTATGGAATGACTGGAAAGGTTCGCTGTTAAAGGAATTGTTTCAGGCGACCGAGCGCTATCTCGCCGGCCAGGGGAGACAAAGCCAGGCTGCCCTGGATACGCAGCGCATTCGCATGCAGGCTGCTCGTGACCGCTTGTTGGACATTGAGTCGCATCTGCTCGATCAGGCCGAAGGCCTGTTGCCACACCGCTGCGTTGCACATTTCCCTCCCCATCAACTGGCCAGAATTCTTCACCTGCTTGCCCATCACATGCGTTCATACGGCGTTGAAACCTGGGTTGACAGCAGGCGTGGTGAAACCCTGGTCATCGTGCTGGCTCCCGAAAGGCCGGGTCTGCTTGCCATGCTGGCCGATGCCGTGGGCGGCTCCCATGTGAACATCATAGCGGCCCAGGCGTTCAGACTACGTGATGGTCGCGCGCTGGATGTGTTTCACATCCAGTCCGTCGATGGCCAGGCCTTTGATGAGGCTTCTGATCTGGGACGCATCAGAGAGAAAATTCTGAAGGTTCTGGATACGGACCAGGGATTGCGTCCACCGAGAAGACCGCGGCTGAAGCGCCATATCCTGATGGAGCACGTTCCTGTTCGCGTGCGCCATCTTCCCGATGCATCCTCCAGACATACGGCCATTGAGGTCGTCGCGGCCGATCGGCCCGGCTTGCTGGCTGAGTTGACGTATGCCATCAGTCAGGAAGGGTACAATATCCGTAATGCGGCCATTTCCACCTTTGGTGAGCGTGTCGTGGACGTATTTTTCCTTCACGGGGAGCATGATCGTCCGCTTGCGCCCGATGAGCTGGAAGCGCTCATAGCAAAGCTGAGCAAAGTGGCAAAAGTTCCGGAGGTCCAATGAGTCTGTTTTCGCAATGGTGGCCATGGTCGGAGCAAGCCGAGACCAAAACCGGGTTCATTCTTGCGCTGGGCGGAGGCGGCGGTCGGGGGCTTGCGCATATCGGCGTGCTCGAGGTGCTGGAGGAGCATAGTCTTGTGCCGGATGCCATTATCGGCACGAGCATCGGTGCCCTGTTCGGGGCGATGTATGCCGTGAATCCTTCCGCGAACCAGATGAAGAAGCGGACGCTGGACTATCTCCGATCCGAGCCGTTTAAGCGCGTGAACCTCCCCGTCATTCAGGAAGCGGATCGTCAGGATGAAAGCTGGCTTGCCCGGTTTGTCGCCCTGGCCAAGCAGACGGTGCTGTATACTCGGGCTGCCACGGATCTGGCCATCTTGGATGATGATGCGTTGTTTGAGGTAGCCGATCTGTTCACCGATAGCAGGGATTTTTGCGATGCGCGCATTCCGATGTATGTCACGGCTGTCGAGTTTCCGGGTGGGGAATGCCGGATTTTCTCATGCGATGAGAACGTGCCCATGGATCGGGCCATTGCGGCCAGCATGGCCATTCCGGGCGTATTCGCACCCGTGGAGATTGAGGGGCATCAGTATGTGGATGGCGGCTTGGCTTCGGAGATTCCCGCTCGTGAGGCCCGCATGCTCGCAAACGACGAGCAGCTGGTCGTTGCCGTGAATGTCGGAGCGAGGCCAGCCAAGGATCAACTGCCAGCCAATGTGTACGGCATGCTTGACTGGTCGTCCCAGATCAAGTCGCTGTATCTGCGCCGTTATGAAAAACAGTATGCGGACCTGGTCGTGGAGCCTTTGGTGGGGCATACGCAATGGCATGACTTTTCCCGCCCGGATGAGGAAATCGCCAAGGGCAGGGAGGCCATGCGCAATGTTCTTCCCAGACTCGCCGAGCGCTTGCGTCACAACGGATGAATGTCGTCTGGTCGGATCTGTCTGCGCCGGAGCAGTGGCTGAGTCTGTTGGGCTCGGCCCTGATTCTGATCGCCTATGCGCTGATGGTGTCCAGGCCCCATCTGGGCAGGATCTACTACACGATGAGCCTTGTTGGCGGAATATGTTTATTGGTCACTGCAGGGATATACCGTAATGCCGGTCTAATGATTCTCGAACTTGCATGGATTGGGATCAATCTGTGGGGGTTGAGGCGAACATGACGGGGAATCTGGAGGGTAAGTGCCGGCGCCCGTGCGTTTCGATTATTATCGCCACATACAATGCTGAGCGGTATATTGCGGACTGTTTGCACAGTATTGCTGTTCAGCGCATGAGGGATATTGAAACCATCGTCATTGATGGGGCTTCTACGGATGGTACTTGCCGTGTTCTTGCCGAGCAGAAATCCGTGGTGGATTACTGGATAAGTGAGCCGGATCGAGGCATTTATGACGCAATGAACAAGGGATTGGATCTTGCACAAGGAGAGTGGATACTTTTTCTTGGTGCCGATGATCGACTCCATGACGCGGAAACGTTACAGAGTGCACTTGCCGCGGCAGAAGACTGGGATGACTTGATTGCTGGCCGGATCATGTATGATAACGGTCGGGTCTTCAATCCCGTCTTTGACTGGCGGATGCTGATTAAGAACTGCCTGCATCACCAAGGGACATTATATCGGCGGCATCTTTTTGATCACTTCAGGTATTGTCCTGAATTCCGGATTTCTGGGGACTATGAGTTGAATCTGAAATTATTTCTCGAACAGGCTCATTGCCGACTCGTCGATACAGTGATAGCGGATTGCCGGGCGATGGGGATCTCTCATCAGACTATCTGGCAAGGGTACGGTGAGGAGATCCAAATTCGTACCCGACATCTTCCTCATCATGGTTTGAGAGTTGTGCTGAATATGGCGACGTTTTTGCGTTATCATGTCAAAAAAAGCTTATTGCGGCGATGACTCTGGAGCGGACATAGGCAAGAAATACTCATCATGTTACTATCCCGCGCCTTTACAAGGAAGGTTAACAGATGGCGCATGAAGGTTTTTGGGAGGAAAGGGTGAACAAGAGAGCCTTGATCACGGGAATTACGGGTCAGGACGGGGCATATTTAGCGGAGTTTTTGCTGGGCAAGGGATATGAGGTTCACGGGATCAAGCGCCGGACATCG
>RFGS01000051.1 GCA_003695905.1 Zetaproteobacteria bacterium
GCAATGATATGAAACGCCTTGATCCACAACATGCGGACAAGGCTAACGCATTTCGTCTAGACTGCACGCATGCGACGCATTGAAACCATCGAACCCTTCCGTGTCATGCAGTTGCTGGAGCGGGCCAAGCAACTGGAGGCACAGGGCCGTCACATCGTGCACTTTGAAATCGGCGAACCAGACTTTCCGACGCCCGCACCGGTGATCCAGGCCGCACACCGGCAGCTTGATACCGGCGGGCAATGGTATACCCCATCGACAGGCCTGCCCGCACTGCAACAGGCTCTCAGCCGATGGTATGCGCGGGAATACGGGGTCGATATCGCACCGGAGCGCATCCTCATCACGCCCGGCTCATCGGGTGCATTCAGCCTGCTGTATGCCGTGCTGCTGGATGCCGGCGAATCTGTGCTGCTATCCGACCCAGGCTATCCTTGCCAGCGTAACTTCATCCGGCTGGCCGGCGGCCAGCCGATCAACATCCCGGTCACGCCACAGACGCGCTATCACCTCTCTGCCGAGCTCGTTGACAGCCACTGGCGAGCCAACACCCGGGCTGCTGTCATCATCAACCCATCCAATCCCACGGGCACCTTGATCGATGAACAACAACTGGACAAGGTGGCTGCCTGCTGCGCAGCTCATGGCGGCTATCTTATCTCAGACGAAATCTATCATGGGCTCACCTATGGGCGGCGCGCGCCGACGGCGCTGGCCTTCGATGACCGCGCCATCGTCGTCAACGGCTTTTCGAAGCGATGGGCCATGACCGGCTGGCGTATCGGCTGGGTTGTCGTGCCCGAGGAACTCATCGACCCATGCCGGCGCGTCATGCAGAACATCTTCATCGCAGCGCCCACGCTGTCCCAGCATGCAGCCATCGCCGCTCTGGAGGCCTCGGAAGAGGTCGAGTACATGCGGCAGGCCTATGACCAACGGCGCAGGTTTCTGCTGCAGGCACTGCCCGAACTCGGCTTCGATGTTGTCGTCGAACCCGAGGGCGCCTTCTACATCTATGCCCATGTCGGCAGACTCACACACGATGCAACGCGCTTGTGCTGGAGCTTGCTTGAAGAGGCCGGCGTGGCCATCACCCCTGGCGAGGATTTTGGATGCTTCCGCGCCCGCGAGCATGTCCGGTTCTCCTATGCCACCGGACTGGATGACATTCAATGCGGCATCCGTAGAATCGCTGACTTTCTAAAAAGGGGTGAAAACGCCTGAAACTGGCTGCCCCTGCAAGCGGAGATGCGACATTCATGATCAATTTTCTAACCAAACTGTTTGGCAGTAGAAACGACCGTATCCTCAAGCGCATGTATCCGGTCGTGGACCGGATCAACAGCCTGGAGAAGGATATTGCCGCGCTTGATGATGCAGCACTGCAGGCCAGGACCGGCGAATTCCGGCAGCGCCTTGAACAGGGCGAGTCGCTGGATGATCTGCTGCCCGAAGCGTTTGCCGTTTGTCGGGAAGCCGCCCGGCGCACGCTGGGCATGCGGCACTTCGACGTACAGCTCATCGGCGGCATGATCCTCCATGAAGGCAACATTGCCGAAATGAAGACCGGCGAGGGCAAAACGCTGATGGCCACGCTGCCGGTGTATCTGAATGCGCTGACCGGCAAGGGCGTGCACGTGGTGACCGTCAACGACTATCTGGCGCGACGGGATGCAGAATGGATGGGCAAAGTGTATCACTTCCTCGGGCTATCCACAGGCGTCATCGTTCATGGCCTGGACAACGAGGAGCGCCGCAGGGCCTATGCAGCTGACGTGACCTATGGGACGAACAACGAATTCGGCTTCGACTACCTGCGCGACAATATGGCCTTCCGCCCCGAGGATCTGGTTCAGCGTGAGCACCATTTCGCCATCGTCGACGAGGTCGACTCGATCCTGATCGACGAAGCACGCACCCCGCTGATCATCTCGGGACCGGCCGAACAGGCCACGGATCTGTACAAGCAGGCCGATGCCCTGATCAAGCAGCTGGATGCCAGCGATTTTGAGAAGGACGAGAAGGACAAGGCCGTCTCCTTCACTGAAAGCGGCATGGAGCATATCGAGCAGCTTTGTCGCGAGGCAGGCTTGCTCACCCGCGGTAACCTGTATGATGCGGAAAACGTCAACCTGATGCATGCCGTCACACAGGCTTTGCGTGCAAACACGCTGTTTACCCGGGAAGTGGACTACATCGTCAGAAACGGTGAGGTCATCATCATCGACGAATTCACCGGACGAATGATGCCCGGCCGTCGCTATTCCGACGGCCTGCACCAGGCACTGGAGGCCAAGGAAGGCGTGCCTGTCCAGCCCGAAAATCAGACCCTGGCATCGATCACGTTCCAGAACTATTTCCGCCTTTACGACAAACTCGCCGGCATGACCGGCACGGCGGACACCGAGGCCGAAGAATTCCAGAAGATCTATGATCTCGAAGTGGTCATCGTACCGACCAACAAACCCATGATCCGAAAAGATCTGCCTGACATGGTGTTCCGGGACATCGAGGACAAGTACGAGGCCATCATCAGGGATGTGGTGGCCGCCCACAAGACCGGCGCGCCGGTGCTCGTAGGCACGACCTCCATCGAGAAGTCCGAGCATCTGTCCGCGATGCTGAAGAAACACGGTATCAGGCACGAGGTACTGAACGCCAAACATCATGAACGTGAGGCGGAGATCGTCGCCCAGGCCGGCCGCAAGGGTGCGGTCACGATCGCCACGAACATGGCAGGCCGAGGCACAGACATCATGCTGGGTGGCAACCCCGACATGCTGATTGCCGCCCTGCCCGACAAGCTGTCAGAAGAAGAAAGGCGTCAGCGCGAAGAGGCTATCCGCGAACAGTGCCGCAAGGAGCATGATGAGGTCATCGCTGCCGGCGGGCTGCACATCATCGGCACCGAGCGCCATGAGTCCCGCCGTATAGACAACCAGCTCCGCGGCCGCGCAGGTCGGCAAGGCGATCCGGGCGTCACGCGCTTCTATCTGTCGCTTGAAGATGATTTGATGCGCATTTTCGGCGGGGAGAAGATGCAGGCCATGCTCAGCCGCATGGGCTTCGAAAAGGGCGAGGCCATTGAACATCCATGGATCACGAAGGCCATCGAGAATGCCCAGAAGAAGGTCGAAGGCCGCAACTTCGATATCCGCAAGCAGTTGCTCGAGTATGACGATGTCATGAACAAACAGCGCGAGGTCATCTATGGCCAGCGTCGGGAATTGCTTGAGGCCGATGATGTCCGGGATGTCATTGAGGACATGCAGCACGATTTCGCCGAACGGCTGGCCGCCGAGTTTCTCGACGGACATCCCGAGGAATGGAACCTCGAGGGTCTGAAGCAGGCCATGGCCGAGCGGCTGGATATCGCATGCGACCCTGCCGACTGGCTGGCCTCCGACGAGGTCGAAACCGCCGAGGACATGGCCGGCAAGATCTTCCAGGCCATGCAGGCCCACATGGCGGCCAAGGAGAGCCTGACCGGACCCGAGCAGATGCGCGTGTTTGAGAAGTTTCTGATCCTGCAGATTCTCGACCATTTCTGGAAGGAACACCTGCTGGCCATGGACCATTTGCGCCAGAGTGTCGGCCTGCGCGGCTATGCACAGAAGCAGCCGATCCAGGAATACAAGCGTGAATCGTTCGAGCTGTTTTCATCCATGCTGGAGCGCATCCGCGAGGAAACGATGCTGGCGCTGCATCGCGTCAAGGTCGAAGAGCCGGAGGTTCCCGAGCCTGCTCCACAGCAGGAGCAAAACGTGCGCTACAGCCATGGCAATGAGCCCCAGGAAAACGAGCCCGCGCAAACCTTCAAGCGCAAGCAGCCCAAAATCGGACGCAACGATCCGTGCCCGTGCGGCTCGGGCAAGAAATACAAGCATTGCCATGGCCGGCGGGGCTGAAACGAGCCCATGGCCGTCAACCCGCCGCTGCTTGATCCACCTCTGCCCGTGCCCTGCTTTCGGGTCGGCACGGCCTCCTGCGGCGTCAAGTCGCCGGAGATCAGGGGCAAACGCCAGGATCTGACACTGATTGTCTCGGACGAGCCGGCGCATGCAGCCGGCGTGTTCACGCAGAATCGATTCCGTGCGGCCTGCGTGGATTTCGGCCAAGAAACCATTGAGCGGCATGGTCAAGATATCCGTTGTATCATCGCCAACAGTGGCAACGCCAATGCCGGCGTCGGTGAGATGGAGCGGCTGTGGGCACAGCAACTGATTGAGGCCGGTGCCGCGGCTTGCGGCTGCAGGCCTGAGCAAACGCTTTCAGCTTCCACCGGCGTTATCGGCACGCCGTTCCCGATTGAGCGCATCGAGCGGCACATCGGAGAAGCAGTGGCCTCCCTGCGACCGGATGGCTGGCAGGCAGCGGCCGAGGCCATCCGCACGACAGACACCTTCGCCAAATGGGCCTCCAGGAAGGTTGGCAACCATACGATCACCGGCATCGCCAAAGGCAGCGGCATGATTCATCCGAACATGGCCACGATGCTGGCCTTCGTGGCCACGGACGCGCCACTGACGCATGATCAACTGCAACCGATGCTCAGACGCGCCGCCGATCGCTCATTCAACTCGATCAGCGTGGACGGTGACACCTCGACCAATGACACGGTCTACCTGCTCGCCAACGGCCTTGGCATGGGCCATGCGCCGCTGCAAGACACGAGCGAATTCGAGCAGGCCCTGACCGAGGTGTGCATTGAACTTGCGCAACTGATCGTTCGCGATGGCGAAGGCGTTTCCAAGTTCGTCACCATCCATGTCAATGGTGCCCGCAGCGAGGAGGAGGCCCGGAAAATCGGCCGCACCATCGCGGTTTCGCCACTGGTGAAAACTGCCTTCGCAGGCTCCGATGCGAACTGGGGTCGGATCCTGGCCGCCATCGGCAACGCCGGCGTGGAAATCGACCGCAGCCGCGTTGCTCTGGCCGCCGATGACGTGTGCATCGTCGAGAACGGCCAGCTACGCGAAGACTATCGCGACGAGGCCGGCATGGCCGTGTTCGCCAAGAAAGAATTCACACTGCATGTGGACCTTGGGCTGGGTGAAGCCGCCGCCACGGTCTGGACCGGCGACCTCACCCACGAATACATCACCATCAACGCGGAATATCGCACCTGACTCTAAGCTGGGCCTGAATCTCATTATTGCGCAGCGCTCCTTAGAAGGACTTGTTGAAGCCCGCTCTTAGCATGGTTGCCCACGTTCCTTTTCGTGCCCAAAGCTGCCATGGCAGGCTTGACCGTATTTGATATTGAAAGATCCATAGATCCCAAAGCCCGGATTCACCAGGATGAGATCAACTCCAGAATTCCAGTTTATGGATGTCACCGGCCCAGAATCGCTCCAGAAGCAGGCCGATCGATGGAC
>RFGS01000052.1 GCA_003695905.1 Zetaproteobacteria bacterium
CTTCGTAAGCGAATGCTTGAGATTGATCCTTCCCTGCCTTTGGATCGTGGGGGCGATCAGGCATCCATGAGCGGATGTTTCTCAGAGGGGTCAACGTTTGCTCTGCGCAATCCATTTGCATCTTTCCGAACAGCCAGTTGATTGTTGGCGGGCTTTGTTCCGCCATGATCCCTTCCGCCGATAAGCGTTGATCCGGCATGGGGAAGGGCGGGCCTGCCAGAGGACGGCTCTGGGGCCGCTGACGGCAGATCTGGAAGCAAGCAGCAAGGTCTTCCGGAAGCTGATGAGTCAAGCAGAAAAGTTGGCCAAATTTCCATGAGGTTGTCATGCTGTCGTCATGTTTCGCAAGCAGTTGAGGACATGGCTTCTTCAGCGCGCGATGCCGCTGAGTGAATTGAGCGAGATGGCTGGCGAGGGCCTGAAGGCGATGGAGGCCGATCTTCGACACTTAGCCCGCAGCCTGAAGCACGAAGGACTCCGGCTTGTCGTTGAGCCCGCGACGTGTCGCCGGTGCGGGTTCCAGTTTCCCAGGGACAAGTGGCACAAGCCGTCGCGTTGTCCGCGCTGCAAGGGCGATTGGCTCGACGAGCCCCGTTTTCATGTCGAGCGTTAGCCTTACTGGCATATCGATGGCCTTGCTCGGGTTGCTGGCACTCTTTGCCGGTGAAGTTACCGCCGCTGATCTGCCAGAGCATGTCAACAATCCGTTCGCCGGAGCGGACATGTACGTCAATCCGGATTACGCGCGCGAGGTGTCCTTGTCGATTCGCGATGCCGGCTCGAAGGCGCTGGCGGAGAAGATGCGCTCAATCCAGGGCTTGCCCACGGCCATATGGCTGGACCGGATCGAGTCCATCGCGGGAGGCCCCAAAAACAACAACCTCCTGGGGCTGAGGGAACATTTGCTGGCAGCGCTTGAGCAACGGCGCGAAGGCGTCCCGCTCGTGGTTGTCTTGGTGCTGTATAATCTGCCCAACCGCGACTGTGCCGCTTTGAGCTCCCATGGCACCCTGGATTATCGTGCGGGAGGCCTTGACCGATACAAGCATGAATTCATTGATGTGATTGCAGGCATTCTTGGAGATCCCCGCTTTGCCTCTCTACGTGTGGTTATCGTGCTGGAGCCGGATTCCTTGCCGAACATGGTGACCAATCTCTGGCATCCGGTTTGTCGCATGGTGAACCGGCATCGCGTATACGAACAGGGCATTCGCTATGCCATCGAACGCCTGGCCGAATTGGCCAATGTCTACCTCTATCTGGATATCGCCCATGCCGGCTGGCTTGGCTGGGATGAAAGCATGCGCAAGGCCGCCCGGTATTATGCGCAGGTGCTGCGCGGGATTGGGCCATGGGCCATCAATCGCATCGACGGCTTCGCAACTAATGTCGCCGGTTTTGTGCCCGTCGAGGAGGTCTGGCTGCCCGATCCGGACATGCAGGTGGGTGGCAAGCCCGTGCGGGCGGCCGGGTTTTATGCATGGAACCCCCGGTTCGACGAGCGGGATTATATCGAATCATTGTATCCGGTTTTGGTGTCCGCCGGGTTTCCATCATCCATCCGTTTCATCGTTGATTCATCGAGGAATGGATGGGGTGGCCCCGAGCGACCGAGTGCTGCACCGCGAAAGACGCTGGATGTGGATGCCTACGTCGATCGGGCGCGCCTGGACCGGCGCTTCCATCGAGGAAACTGGTGCAATCCGACCGGCGCAGGTCTGGGGCCACGCCCTCGGACCGAACCCTTTGGTCCGGGTCATCCCATCGCCGCCTTCTTCTGGATCAAGCCACCTGGCGAGTCGGATGGCACCAGCGATGCCCGTCAGACGCAGCCTGATGCCGAGGGCAAGCGCTATGATCCCATGTGTGATCCGGCCTATATCGTCCGTCATGGCCCCCATCCTTCGCTAAAGCCCACGGGTGCCATGGCCAATGCTCCCGCAGCGGGTCACTGGTTTCGCGAACAGTTTGAAATGCTCGTCGAGCATGCGTATCCGCCCGTGAGGCGTTCTCAATAATCGTCCCGCTGGTACCGTGAAGGTCGTTGCGATGTCTGTATCCGCTCGCACATGGTGGCTGCTGCAAGACACAGGCAAATCGTGTACATTGCGGCGCCAACAACAGCGCAGGGAGCGAGCCATGGACCTTTCGACACTGACCGCCTTGTCACCGCTGGATGGCAGGTATTCGGCCAAGGTTGCCGAACTTCGTCCGATTTTCAGCGAATTTGGACTCATCAAGGCCCGCGTGATGGTCGAGGTTCGCTGGCTGCAGCATCTTTCGGCCATCGAGGGCGTTGAAGAGGTGCCTCTCTTTTCCGACGATGCCCGTGCTTTTCTGGACGCACTTGTGGACAGCTTTGATGAGTCCGATGCTCGGCGAGTCAAGCAGATTGAGGCCACGACCAATCATGATGTGAAGGCAGTGGAATACTTTCTGAAGGAACGCGTGCGGGAACATGCCGAGGTTGCAAGGGTCGCCGAGTTTTTTCATTTTGCGTGTACGTCGGAAGACATCAACAATTTGTCCTATGCCCTGATGCTGAAACAGGCGCGGGCGCAGGTGCTTCTGCCGCGCATGGATGAACTCATCGAAGCCCTGCGTGATATGGCGCATCGTCACGCCTCGGTTCCCATGCTTTCGCGCACGCACGGCCAGCCCGCGAGTCCGACCACGATGGGCAAGGAATGTGCGAACGTGGCCTACAGGTTGATCCGGCAGCGCGAGGCCATCGCCCGCGTCGAGCTTCTGGGAAAAATCAACGGAGCCGTCGGCAATTACAATGCGCATCTAGCGGCCTACCCTGATTTGGACTGGCCTGAGATCGCCAGGGGGTTTGTCGAGTCCTTGGGCCTTGTCTGGAATCCCTACACGATTCAAATCGAGCCTCATGATTACATTGCCGAGCTCAATGATGCCTTGGGCCGGTTCAACACCATCCTCATCGACTTCTGTAGGGATGTCTGGGGCTATATTTCCCTTGGCTATTTCAAGCAGAAACTGGTCGCGGGCGAGGTGGGCTCCTCGACGATGCCACACAAGGTCAACCCTATCGATTTTGAGAACGGAGAAGGGAATCTTGGTCTTGCAAATGCGGTGCTTCGCCATCTGGCCGAGAAGCTGCCCATTTCCCGTTGGCAGCGTGACCTCAGTGATTCGACGGTCCTGCGCAACCTTGGTCTCGGCTTCGGCTACTCTGTTCTTGCCTATGCCTCGGTGCTCAAGGGGCTTGGCAAGCTCGAGCTCAACGAGGAGCGGCTGCGCGAAGACCTGGATGCCTGCTGGGAGGTTCTGGGCGAGGCCGTTCAGACTGTCATGAGGCGCCGAGGGCTACCCAAACCTTACGAACAGATGAAGGAGCTCACGCGTGGGCGAGGCATCACGCCGGATCGCCTGAGAGACTTCATTCTTTCCCTGGATTTGCCCGAGGAGGACAAGCAGCGGCTTTTGTCCATGACCCCGGCAACTTATGTCGGCAATGCCGCCGATCAGGCGAGAAGCATCTAGCCCTGATCGCTCCCCAGAATCTGCGGTAGGACCTATATTCTCACGGTTTGGCCTGCATGCCTCATCATCCCTAGGCGACGCTTGAAAACAAAGGATTGGCCGTGGCCGGCCTTCCTGTTCAGTTTCAGGTTGGCTGTTTCAGGATTTCGGGCAATGCAAAGTGCACATGCTCATCGCGCACGCGCAAGGTGCGGACTTCGCATGTCGGGTGATGGCGGCTTAGCCAGTTCACGACTTCCTGGACCAGGCTTTCCGGCGCTGAGGCCCCTGCGGTGACGCCGATGTTGGAGGCCTGTTCCAGCCAGGACGGCTCGATGCAGGAAGCATCATCAATAAGGTAGGCGCGTGCACCTTCACGCTCCGCGACTTCCCGAAGCCTGTTGGAATTGGAGGAGTTTTTCGAGCCGATGACCAGAACGACCTCACACTGCGCAGCCAAGGCCTTGACGGCCATTTGACGGTTGCTTGTTGCATAACAGATGTCAGCCCGTTTCGGGCCCTGAATATGAGGGAAGCGCTTGTTCAAGGCCTCGATGATTTCCTTGGTGTCATCCACGGACAAAGTCGTTTGGGTAACATAGGCCAGTTTTTCAGGATCCCGGACCTCAAGGTTCATGACATCCTGCACCGATGAAACCAGCAACACGCTGCCTTCCGGGGCCTGGCCCATGGTTCCCTCGACCTCCGGAGGCCCGCATGACCAATGAGGATGACCTGATCACCCTGTTGATAATGACGAAGCAGTTCCATGTGCACCTTGGTTACAAGGGGGCAAGTGGCATCGATGATGCGAAGTCCCCTGGCTTGTGCGCGTGCGCGCACGGCTTTGCTGACCCCGTGCGCGGAAAAGATCAGCAGCGCGCCATCCGGCGCATCGTCCACCTCGTCGATGAACACGGCTCCCATGCTTTTCAGTCGGTTGACCACGTGCCGGTTGTGCACAATCTCATGGCGGACATAGACCGGAGCGCCAAACATGTCCAGGGCACGTTCCACGATATCGATGGCGCGGTCTACGCCGGCGCAAAAGCCCCGTGGTTCAGCCAGGATGACTTGATGCATTGCTTTCTCCTCGACGGAAGTCGAGCAAAGGCTATCATCAAGCGCGGAGCAGAGGAAATCTGCCCATCATGAAATGGTTGAGGAGGCATCAATGAGCGATTATGCCATCGGGGAAGGGGATACAGTCCCTTCGATCAGTGTGCCGGCATGGCCGGAGGGGGAGATCAATCTAGCGGACATGAAGGGCCAATGGATGGTCATCTACTTCTACCCAAAGGATTCGACGCCCGGATGCACAACGGAGTCGTGCGATTTCCGCGATGCCCATGCGGCATTGCAGAAGATGGGCGTCAAGGTTTTCGGGGTTTCGCGAGACTCCCTGCGATCTCACCAGCGATTTGCCGAAAAGCACCAGTTGCCGTTTCAGCTTCTTTCCGATGCTGATGAGCGTTTGTGCGAGGCTTTTGATGTCATCCGCATGAAGAACATGTATGGCCGGCAAGTACGGGGCATCGAACGTTCGACGTTCGTCGTTGATCCGCAGGGTGTCATTCGCCGGGTTTGGCGCAAGGTGAAGGTCAAGGGACATGTTGATGATGTCATGAGTGCGCTCACCGAGCTGATGAGCATATGAGCCTATACAGGCGCCGCATTCTTTTGGGGGTTGCCGGCGGGATTGCGGCCTATCGCTCGGCCGAGCTTGTCCGGCTTCTGGTCAAGGAACAGGCCGAGGTGCGCTGTGTGATGACCCGCTCTGCTCAGGCGTTCATTACACCGCTGACCCTTGAGGCACTCAGCGGGGAGCCGGTTCATGATGAACTCTTCGACCTGACGGCCGAACGGGAAATGGGGCACATCCAGCTGGCGCGTTGGGCGGAGCTCATGGTGGTTGCGCCGGCCACGGCCAATGTTCTGGCCCGTCATGCCCATGGGATGGCTGATGATTTGCTGACCACGATTCTTCTCGCCCGGCAGGGCCCTGTGCTCATGGCTCCGGCCATGAATCAGGCAATGTGGTCGCATCCGTCCACCCAGGCCAATGTAGCCCTGTTGAGGGAACGCGGCATCCATTTTATCGGTCCGGATTGCGGGGCGCTGGCCTGTGGCGAGCATGGTCCCGGTCGCATGTGTGGACTTAGCGAGCTGCTGGCAGCGATGCGCATGTGTCTGGGTAGTGGTCGCCTGCGAGGGGAGCGCTGGGTCATCAATGCCGGACCGACTTGGGAAGCATGGGATCGGGTTCGGGTGTTGACCAACAGGGCCAGTGGGCGCTTGGGTTATTATCTTGCCGAAGCCGCTGCCGCAGAAGGTGCTGAGACCATTCTGGTCGCCGGGCCCGGCGTTCCCCATTCCTCGCTGCCCATGACGCGGCTGGATGTGGAAAGCGCTCTGGACATGCATCGGGCTTGCCTGCATGCAGCTGAGGGGGCGGATGTGTTCGTCGCCACGGCTGCAGTCAGCGATTTTCGTTTTGCTGAACGCATGGGGGGCAAGCACAAGCGCGCAGGCCGCCAGCGCATGAGAGTCGAGCTTGTGGCCAATCCCGATATTGTGGCCGATGTGGCCCGTTTGCCGGGCCGGCCAGGTCGCGTGATCGCGTTTGCGGCCGAATGTCGCGATCATGTGCGCAGCGCCCAGCAGAAGATGCTTGAGAAGGGAGTGGATGCCATCGTGGCCAATGATGCTGAACGCATGGGCGCTGAAGAGGCTTCCGGCTGGTGGATTGACGAACGTGGTGTCGTAGAGTTGCCCGCAGCCAGCAAGAGACATTTTGCAGAACAACTCTTGGAACGGATTGCCTGCATGGAGGATGAAGCATGAACAGACCCGAGGTGCTGATCCAGAGGCTGCCTCATGGCGAAGGCCTGCCACTGCCGCATTATGCGAGTGAGCAGGCAGCGGGCATGGATTTGCGTGCTGCTATCGAGGAAACCGTGGTGCTTGAGCCGGGACAGCGGCGTCTGATTCCCACGGGGTTTGCCATGGCATTGCCGGAAGGCTATGAGGCACAGGTTCGGCCACGCTCCGGGCTTGCCTTGAAGCATGGTATCACCGTGCTCAATGCGCCGGGGACCATCGATGCGGATTACCGGGGAGAGGTCGGTGTGATTCTGATCAATCATGGCGATGTGCCGTTTCCCATTGCTCGTGGTGACAGAATTGCCCAGATGGTTGTGGCTCCTTTCTCGCAGGCCGTATGGAAAGAGTGTGAGATGTTGCCGGATACGGAACGCGGCAGCGGAGGCTTTGGCAGCTCAGGTCATCGCTAGGGTAGGAATCGTGAATCAAGGCGCGGCGGAAAGGCTTTTGCGCATTTGCCCGGAGGCCAGTCTGCTGTACCGGGTGATCGGACAGGAAGAGAGCGCAGCTTCCGGATGGCTGCTCAATGCCATGCCCGCGCCTGGGCTGACCGAGCTTGCTCCAAGGGTTGAATGTTGTTGGCAGCCCATGCGATACCATGTCCTGCGGTTGGAAGCTCTGGGGCTGAAGGTGGCCGACGCCACCGTCGGAACATATGCCTGGGCGGGCGTGCTGCCGATGAAGAGCAAGCGGGCCACGCTGGGGATGCTGGCCCGTGCGTGGTCCTGCCTGGCCGAGGGGGGCAGGCTGTGGTTTGCCGCGGCCAATCGCCATGGTGCTAGGAGCTGGCAGCATATCCTTGGCCAGCTCGGGCAGGTGCGCGTCATGTCCAAGAGCAAATGTCGGCTGTTTCGCGTGGTCAAGCATCTGCGGCACCAGGAACTGTTGTCCTCATGGAATCAGCAGGCAGAACCGGAGTACCTGGAGGAGACGGGGTTGTGGAGCGAGCCCGGACTGTTCAGCTGGGATCGTCTCGATCCCGGCACAAGATTGCTGCTCGAGCATGTTCCCGATGCATCTGTTGATTCCTGCATGGATCTATGCTGCGGATACGGCGCATTGGCGGCCGGCATGCTTGCCCGCGGGATATCCGTTGGGCATTTGACCTTGGTGGATGCCGACATCCGGGCGCTGCGCATGGCTGAGCGGAATGTGCGTGGTTTTGACGTTGCCATCCGTGCATGCTGGCTGGATGCGGTGCGCGAGGAGTTGCCCGGTCGAATGGAGCTGATTGTATGCAATCCTCCGTTTCATGAGGATCAGCATCGTGACAGCGGCTTGGGCCAAAGCATTCTTGCCCGGGCGTGCAACAGCCTGCGTAATGGCGGTCAATTGTGGGCGGTTGCCAATCGTCAATTGCCGTATGAGCAGGCACTACACGATGCTGCCGGAGCCGTGCGCGTGGTCGTGCAGCAAAAAGGCTTCAAGGTGTTGATGGCACGGAAGGTTCGTTGAACATGGAAAGACTGGATCGTTTACTCAGTCGTCTCGGCTATGGCTCGCGTCGACAGATCGTTCAATGGGTGCGCAAGGGCTGGGTGACGGAGGGCGACAGGTGCATTGGTCGGGCTTCCGAAAAGGTGGATCCATCCAAGGTCTTCTTTCGTGGTGAGCCGCTCGATCATCCGCACGGTCTGACCATTATTTATCATAAACCGCCAGGCACAATCTGCTCGCGTCATGAGCGTGGGCGTCTGATCTACGAAGATTTCCCCGAGCGCTGGAGACATCGGCGGCCGGCCTTTTCGCCCGTGGGGAGGCTGGATAAAGATACTTCGGGGCTTTTGATTGTGACGGATGACGGCAGCCTTAACCATTGGCTGACAAGTCCGCGTCATCGCATCGGCAAGCGCTATGTCGTTCATCTGGCCAGGCCCTTACGGGGTGATGAGCCTGCATGCCTGTCTTCCGGCAGGCTCATGCTTAAGGGGGAAAAGCGCCCATGTCTGCCGGCTCATTGTCGCATTCGTGGGGCTAGTGAGATGGAGATCACGGTCTATGAAGGCCGCTATCATCAGGTGCGCCGCATGTTTGCGGCCCTGGGCAACCATGTTGTGGCTCTGCAGCGTACGGCCATCGGTCATCTGGAACTGGGGGATCTGGCTCCCGGTTGTTATCAGGAGATTGGTGTCGACATACTCTACAAGCGCATCAGCGGCCTGACCACCTAACTGGTGGTCAGGCCGCCGGCTGCATCAGTCATCGTACTCATGGTGCTCGTGGCGGTTGTGATGCTCGCGCTCATGTTTTTGCCGGTCATGGTTAACGTTGCGCTGTAACCTAAGAAGGTTTCGCCGCGCCGGTTCATAGGCTGGCTCGAGTTGCAGGGCTCTGCGGAAATGCGAAATGGCTGCCTTGCGGTTGCCGACACGCATGTAGGCCACACCGAGATCATTGTGGGCTGCTGGGTTGTTTGGACAATAGCGCAGGCCTTTCTGCATGAGTTCGATTTTCTCATGCATGTTGCGTTCGCGTTGCGCCATGCGGAAAAAACGTTCCCCGCCCGGACACCGGGTGCGGTGATAACGAGCTTGCCCCGCATGGATTTGATCGTCCTGGCCAATGATGGCTCCGGTCAGTCCGCCAAGGACACCGCCGATGATGGCACCCTCAGCCGTGCGATCACTTTGTGAGCCGATGACGGCACCGGCCGTCGCTCCGATGATGGCGCCCGTTGTTGTCGTGCGCTCCTGATGCGGGGTAGCACAGGCCGTGATGAGCAAGGGGATGGCAAACAGGATCATTGTTCTTTTCATGGTTCATCTCCTTTGTTCAGAGAGTAGTCCCATGATACGTCTCATGTGGCCCGCTGCCTAGTGTGGAATTTTTCCTTGGCTTGTGCACTGAGTGCGCCATTTCAGAGGATGTATCGGGAAAGATCCTCATCCATGCTGATATCAGCCAGTTGTTTGCGTACATAAGCGGCATCGATCGTGAATGTCTCCCCACCATGGTCCGATGCTTCGAAGCTGATGGGCTCAAGCACCCGCTCAAGCAGTGTATGCAGGCGGCGTGCGCCGATATTTTCTGTTTTTTCGTTGACTTGCACGGCGATGCGGGCGATTTCCGCAATGGCGTCTTCGGTGAAATCAAGCTGGACCCGTTCGGCAGCCAGCAGGGCAGCATATTGTTTGGTCAACGACGATTCGGGCTCGACCAAGATGCGCTGGAATTCCTTTTCACCCAAGGACTGCAGGTTGACCCGAATGGGAAAGCGACCCTGCAGTTCTGGAATCAGGTCGCTGGGCTTGGCCAGATGAAAGGCACCGGAGGCGATGAACAGAATATGATCCGTCTTTACATGACCATAGCGCGTGCTTACCGTGGTTCCTTCAACCAGAGGCAAGAGGTCGCGCTGCACGCCTTCACGGGAAACGTCCCCGTGATGGCCTTCCCGATGCGTGATCTTATCCATTTCATCAAGGAAAACGATGCCATCGTTCTCGGCACGCCTGAGGGCCTCTTCCTTGATGGCATCCATGTCCAGCAACTTGTCTGCTTCCTGCTGCTTGAGAACCTTCAGCGCCTCGGCAACAGTCATGCGCTTGGTTTTTTTGCCGCCTCCCATCAGTGAATTCAGCATGTCACGCAGATCAAGCGCCTCGCCGGGCTGTCCTGGTGTGAGGGGCATCATCGCGATGTTGCCAGCCGGCTGGGTGATCTCGATTTCCACCTGCCTTTCGTCGAGCTCTCCGTCCCTCAGCTTACGGCGCATCTTCTCCCGGTTGTCGATGCTGGACGCCGAGCCAGCTGCGGCCACGGGGCCGTTCCGACCCACTGGATGCGGCAACAGGATGTCCAACATGCGTTCTTCGGCAGCCTTATCTGCGCGCACCTCCAGGCGCGCAAGATGTTCCTCGCGAACGATCTTGATGGCCGTGTCCACCAAATCGCGGATGATCGTTTCTACATCCCTGCCGACGTAACCGACTTCCGTGTATTTGGTTGCTTCCACTTTGACGAATGGGGCCTTGGCTAGGCGGGCCAGCCGGCGTGCGATCTCGGTCTTTCCAACCCCGGTCGGACCGATCATCAGGATGTTTTTCGGGGTGATCTCTTCCCGCATGGGGGCAGGAACCTGTCGTCTGCGCCAGCGATTGCGCAGGGCGATGGCCACAGCCTTCTTGGCCTCCTGTTGCCCAATAATGTAACGATCAAGCTCGGAAATAATTTCGCGCGGTGTCATTGTGTCGCTCATGATGCCGGGCCTCCAATGGTCTCGATGCGAATCTGGTTATTCGTGTAAATGCATATATCGGCTGCGATTTTCATGGCCTCACATACGATCTCTTCTGCATCCAGCTCGCTGTGTCGAGCCAGTGC
This sequence comes from Zetaproteobacteria bacterium, assembly GCA_003695905.1. Taxonomy (GTDB): domain Bacteria; phylum Pseudomonadota; class Zetaproteobacteria; order Mariprofundales; family Mariprofundaceae; genus J005. Next base: position 10,693 of record RFGS01000052.1, read on the forward strand.
GGTGGCAGCAGCCTTGGCATAGTTGCCGCCCGAGCCAATGGCCGCGATGCCGTCATCGGGCTCTAGCACATCACCGTTGCCTGAGATGAGCAGGGTGTGTTCGGCGTCTGCAACGATCATCATGGCTTCGAGTTGCCGCAGATACTTGTCGGTTCGCCAGTCCTTGGCGAGTGCCACGGCTGCGCGCAGCAGGCTTCCTCCATGCTCGTCCAGCTTGGCTTCGAAGCGTTCAAAAAGGTTCATGGCATCTGCCGTTGAGCCGGCAAATCCCGTCAGGATGCTGCCGTCCCGAATGGAGCGGATTTTTCGGGCACCATGTTTGACCACGGCATCGCCAAGTGTGACCTGGCCATCCCCTGCGATAGCCACCTTGCCGTTTTTGCGCACACAGCAGATGGTTGTGCCGCGCATGCGAGATTTGTTCATGATTTACTCCGGTTGTTGATCATGCTGGGTTTTCCATTGGTGAAGAAGCTTGGCCGAAAAGGTAGATGGTTGACCCTGGAAATGGAAGTTCGATGTATTCGGGGATTGACGAGGGCTTCTCATATCCCTATGTTCCGCCGCCATCCTACCGATTGTTTGGAGCGGGGCGTAGCGCAGCCTGGTAGCGCATCTGGTTTGGGACCAGAGGGTCGGGGGTTCGAATCCCTCCGCCCCGACCATTGA
>RFGS01000053.1 GCA_003695905.1 Zetaproteobacteria bacterium
AACCAAATGCGGGATGTCCTCCTTTCTTTCGCGCAGCGCTGGCATGCGGATCGAAACCACATTCAACCTGTAATAGAAATCCTCGCGAATACGCCCTTCTTTCATTTCACGCTCCAGGTCCCTGGTCGTGGCGGCAATAAGCCTGACATCCGCCGGACTGGCTGCTGCGCCTCCCAGCCGATGGACCAGTCGCTCCTGGAGAATCCTCAGAATCTTGGCCTGAGCCGAAGTGCTCAGATCAGCGACTTCATCGATAAACAACGTCCCCTGGTGAGCCATTTCAAAGCAGCCAGGCCGCGTATGCAAAGCGCCCGGGAAAGCACCCTTTTCATGTCCAAACAGCTCCGAATCCATGCGACCCTCGGGAACGCTAGCGCAATTGAGCTCCACCAGGGGCCCTTCACTGCGCCTGGACCGCTCATGCAGCATAGCAGCCGCGATTTTCTTGCCCGTCCCATGTTCACCCAGGATCAGCACTGGGGCATCCGATGGCGCAACGCGTTCGATCAGCGACCGAACGCGCTTCATGGCCTCACTGTCGCCGATGAGTTCGCCGCGAATGGATTTGCGGCTTTCGCGCAGGCTCTTGTTCTCCTGTTCCAGGCGACGCATTTCCATTGCATTGCGGACCAGAATAAGCATGCGGTCAAACGAGATGGGCTTCTCGACGAAATCATATGCGCCTTGCCGGGTAGCCCGTACGGCTGTGTCTATCGTTGCATGGCCGGACATCATGATCACGGGTATCCCGGGATCAATCTCCTTCAAGCGGGAAAGCGTCTCCAATCCGTCAATGCCGGGCATCCAGATATCGAGCAACACGCAATCGACGGATTCCTTCCGCAACCTGGCCACGGCCTCCTCGCCCGAGGCTGCCATGCCGACCATGAAGCCTTCATCCTCGAACAGCCCCCGCAAGGATTCGCGGATTGCCTGTTCGTCATCCACGATCAAGATTCGGCCGCTCATCATCCCTCCCTGACCATTGATTCCCTTGGGATCTGCAAACAGAAATGTGTGGGCTTGCGTGCAGACACCAGCAACAACTGACCGCCATGATCTTCCGCAATCCTTCTGGCAATGGCCAGCCCAAGGCCAGAGCCCGAGGATTTGGTCGAGAAATACTCCTCGAAGATATGCTCCCGGACCTCATCGGGAATGCCCGGCCCGTCATCCTCGACATGCCATTCAATCATGTCATCGCGAGAACGCACATAAACACGCACCTGGTTTGAGCCAGCCGCCGCCAGGGCATTGTCCACGAGATTGATCAGCACCTGACGCACCTGATCGTCATCACACAAGCATTCCATGCCCGGATCTGGTATGGAAATACGTATATTGGCATAGGCATTGAACAGCTCCTGCATCTCATGCATGACATCCGCGACACGCACGCGCTTCAATCTTGGCCTGGGCATACGCGCCAGCGATGAGAAATCCGCAATAAGCCGTTGCAGGCGCTCAACCTGGGTGATGATGGCTTGGGTGCAGGAGTCGAAAACATCCTGGTTATCCACCTGCCTGCGGAACCGTCGTTGCAGGCGCTCCGCCGAAAGCTTGATCGGTGTGAGCGGGTTTTTGATTTCATGAGCCAACCGCCGGGCCACCTCCGCCCAGGCCTGACTGCGCTGGGCATTGACCAGCTCCGTGATGTCATCAATCATGATCAATTCACCGGCAAACTCCGCCATGCCACTGAGCTTCAGTCGCGTACCTCGGACCAAGATATGCGTCATTCCATGCCTTCCGGCCAAATCGAATTGCTGCTGCAACTCCCCGGAGTCCCTCAGGGCATCATGAAATTCGCCAAGAAAGCCCAAACCCCTGACACATTCCTGGAGCAACGAAAGCCCAGGCTTCCAACTGCCAGCCTGCGGCAGAATCTCCTTGAGAGACTGGTTCAACAGCCTAATCTTCCCATGCTCATCCACGAGGACTACACCTGTATGCAGATTGGCCAGCAGTGTTTCAAGAATATATTGACGCTGTCTGCTGTTGGCCAGAGCCTCGGTCAAGGCACGCTGTGCCTGTTCGATATCCCTGGCATTGGCGCGCAGCCGATGTGCCATCTGATTGAACGAACGCGCCAAAGAGCCCAGTTCATCCTGTGATGACTCAGGCACTGCAACATCGAGATCACCCTCGGTCACGCGACGCAGCGCCATGGCCAGCTCACCAATGGGCGAAGTCAGCCGGCGCGCAAACAACACAGCGATCAAGCTGGCAACAAGGACTGTAAGCAGGGTGACCAACAGCATGACATGAACAAAGAGATCCTTGATCATGCGCCGATTATGCTCGAGAGAGCGGTAACTCTGGTAATCTGCCTCCACGAGACGTGCGCTCTGTATAACCCCCTGCGGCAACTTGAGCTCCACACGCAACAAGCCCACCCCTCCCTTGCTGCCATGAATGGGCGCATAACCAATCGCCTTTTCGGTCCCGTTCTCACTGGCGATCTCCGTCGTCACGTTGCCCAAGCGCATGGATAAGCGCGCCGCCTCACTCAAGGGAGCCGTCACCAGATCCAGCAACCCATCCTCCCGAACATCCGCCACCAGCCGCTCGTTGATATCAAACAGCTGCACGCGCTCCCAGCCCTCCTTGTGCAGGATCTCGGCTAAGTGGTCGCTAGCCTGACCAAAGGACGAATCACCATCAACGGCCTCGGCAAGCTCAGGATCATCGGCATAAGCCTGCAGGCTTCGCTTCATTTCAAGATCGATACGATCATAAAAACCCTGAGCCAGTTTCAGAGCCCGCTCCAGAAGCGTATCCACCCGCATGTCGAACCACACATCCATGCCCTTCTCAACCATCTGGCTAGCGGACCACTGAATCGCCAACGAAGGAATGATCAGCATGCCGACCATGGCGATCACGAGCCTGGCCCGCAAAAAGGAACCTGGGCGGGGCTCCCTGCGACGAAAGAACAGGCGAAAACCATATTGGATCAGGATCAGGGCCAGGATGAACAGGATGATCTCGTTGAGCCAGGCCACGAACAGACCCATTGAAACGGCATCGGACCACAAGGCCATGGCCAGTCCGAGAAAACCGGCAGCCATAATCAGAGGAAGAATTCTCAAGGC
>RFGS01000054.1 GCA_003695905.1 Zetaproteobacteria bacterium
CTGTTGGGCAGACCGGTCAGTTCATCGTGGAAGGAAAGAAACTCCAATTGTTGCTCATGCCGCTTGCGCTCGGTCAGATCGTGAAGAATCACTGAAAGGTGCCGCTGGCCACCAGCCGTAAACTCACTGACCATGACCGAGCAGGGCATCAGTGAACCATCCTTGCAGCGGACCTCGATCTCACGTTCATGGCCGATGATACCGTGACTTCCATTGGCCAACTCCTCGATCATCCATCTTGCATGCTGCCCACGCAAGTTCTCGGGCACCAGCACCTGCAGGTCGAGACCGGACCACTCTTCGGGCTGATAACCAAACATACGGCTGGCCGCCGGATTAGCCTGCTGGATCCTGCCTATAGCATCCGTGACTAGAATGGCCTCGGCCGCATAATCGATAACCGCGGAAAGTTTCTCGCGCTCCTCCTCGAGCGCAGCCGTGCGCATGGCGACCTGCTCGCGCAACCGCTGGCCGAACCTGGCCCGATCATGGGCCAACAATGCCAGCATCAGGCCGAGGATAAGCCCCAGAGCCAGCACCCATTGCGGGGTCGTTGCCGAAAGATGCCTGACCAATGCCGGCGAAGCAGCCGTGGTGAGCAGAAAACGGCTGCCGGCCAGATCGAAATAACCATGCCAGTGAAAGCCGGTAGCAGCTTTCAAAGATCCATGTTCGAACAGCGTGATCCCCTCCGCTGTCCCTGTATAATCAAGCTTGATTGCCAGACCGCTCAACAGGTGCTGTGTATCGGACCGGCCCAGGATACGCTGAATCAGAACCGAAAGGCTGACATCCGCAAACACACGAGGACACCGCTGATTCAAGCATGGGGTGTAGATCACACGCAGCAATCCTGAGACGCCATTCTCCACAAGGTCCAGCCGTACCTGGCCGGAATGAATCTCGGGAATGTTTTCCACCCTGAAGCGAGGAACCCTCTCACCATCGCCCGCGCTTTCGATGAGCGGCTTCCCATCTTCGGGGATGATGCCCGCACGCACGATCTCCCCTGGATGAGTGGCCAGCATGCCCCGCAGCACATCCTTAGCCTCACGCGTTTCAGTGATGCCACCGTGCGAGGCCAGCTCTGCATATGCGTAAGTTGACAGCCCTCTCGATGCGTCGAGATGTTGCTGAATGATTTCCTGGATATCCCGCAACAAAAGCCGGCTGCGGTGATCGACCTCGGACTGGATAAACTTCTCATTCAAATGTCCAAGATAGACATAGGCTGTATAACTCAGGGCTGCCGACATGAGCAGAATGAACAACCAGCCGTGCAACAGCAAGCGTTTCACAAGCCATCCTCATCAGCGATACGAACCTTGTTTTTGCCGGCCCGTTTGGCCTCATACATGGCTAGGTCCGCCTGCTTGACCAGTTGATCCACATCCCGGCCATGATCGGGGAACAGGGCAACACCGATGCTGCATCCAAGCGAACAGGAGACATCCTTGGCCTGGACCGGTTCCGCCAGCGCCTGCAACAACTTGTTCGCCACACTTCGCGCTCCCTCGAGCCCTTCCAGCTCCGGTAATAAAACGACAAACTCATCTCCGCCGATCCTGGCCACAGTGTCCGATTCCCTGACGCACTGTCGAAAACGGCGTGCAACCTCTTTGAGCACGAGATCGCCGATATCGTGGCCATGCTTGTCATTGATCGGCTTGAAACCATCAAGGTCGATAAACAACAGGCCCAATTGGTGACCATAACGCCGGGCCTGGGCCATGGCCTGACTCAACCGCTCGAAAAACAGGCTGCGATTGGGCAGCCCTGTCAGGGCATCATAATGCGCCAGTTGGCGGATTTTCTCCTCGGCCTGCTTGCGCGCACTGATATCGCGCACCACGCCAACAAAATAAAGACCATCATCGAGATCGAGCCTATTCACCGAAAGCTCCAGCGGAAAGCTCTCGCCGTTTTTGCGCAGGGCCGTGACCTCGCGCGCCTCACGGCCGATGATATGCGACTTACCCGTTCTCAGATATCGGTGGATATACTCAGCATGTTGCTTGCGTTCCGCCTCGGGCATGAGCATGCATACATTCCTGCCCAAAACCTCTTCGGCGGCATAGCCAAACAATCCCTCGGCGGCCGCATTGAACAGCACAATCTCGCCCGATGAACGAATGACAATAATGCCGTCCACGGCTGCATGCAGGATGGCCTGCATTTCGGCCTGACTGCGCTCCAGTTCTCGCTTGGCCTGCTTCAACTTGTCGATCATCAGCCAGATCAGCCTTGCTTCCTCACCGCCCAGCACCCTTTCCGCGCCCAGCTCGGCGACAGCAGCCTCGGAAATAGAGGAAAGACCGGTCAGATTCACGGCAATGCATGGCTTACAAGCCTTGAGCGCCTCCAGCGCATCGGAAAAAGTCGGGATGCCGCGCTCCTGCGCCAGACGAAACCCGGGCGCATCGGGATTCGGGTCCGCCACCCCGACGATGCAAACCTGCTCCTCTTCCCACAGGGTTTCGATCATCGCGCGGGCACCCTTTCCGCCTCCGAGCAGAAGAATCGGCTGACCAATACCCTGAAGCGCCTCCATCCATCCCCCCCCCAGCTAGGTCCTGAGCATTCTATTGCCTAGTAAAGCAGGGCCTTCCAAACAATCAAGCAACGGGCATGGCGATATGTCACGCGGTTTGCCTGCGGAGCTATGTATGAGCAAGGCTTACTGACCGACCTTGAGCTTCTTGCCCTTCTCGATGGCCGTCGTGCTGGCCTCATCAATGGTTTCGGCCACCTTCTTGCCGCCTTCTCCCACGGCCTCAAGGCCTGTGCCAACGGCCTCGGTGGCGGTCTTGCTGACATCCTCGACAATGGCATGGGTTTCCTTATTGGAAGCGAACGGATTGCTGTACCAAGGCTTGCCATCATGGATGTTCTTGCCTACCCAGGCACCTAGCACGATCAATACGACGACAATGAGAATGCGAATCATGTTTACTGCTGTCCCCTCTGGCTTGCTGATTGCAGCGAGTTTGCAGTGCTCCATCCAGAAGTTCAAGCTTGGCCTGCCGCTCTGGCATGCCTAGGCTTGGGCGCCGTTCCCATCTTCCAGACCACAAGGAGTCGTGCCATGATTGAACGGCTGTCCTTCATGCTCTACCTGCTTCTGCTGGCAATGCCAGCCCAGGCCATCGAATCGCTCGTCATCCAGTTGCCCGCACCGCCATCGGTCAGCTCCCACCATGTCAGCGCCGAATCCGTCGGTCTCATGGTGGTCGATGCTCGAAAAAACGCCCTGCCTGGACTGAACGTGGATGGTGAGGCCTTACGTATCGAGAACAATCTGCAGGCGGAATTGCAAGCCTATGTCGAACGCGGGCTCATTGATCGCGGCTGGATCATTCAGTCCTTCTCTGATACCCCCAACCATGCGCTAAAAGTCGAGCTTCTCGATCTTAGCTACCGCGCCCATAAAAAAATGCTGCGCACTGGCATTGAGGTCCAGGCCGTTGTTCTTGCCACGGCCCGCAGGCAGACAACGACGCTGAAAAAAACCTTTCGCGCCAAAAACAGCTATGAGGTGCCATTGACGCCATCCAAACAAAAGAATGCATCCATGTTACGCAAGGCTCTGCTGCAGGCGCTGAATACGATGCTTGATGATCCCGAGGTGCAAAAAATGCTCCGTTGAGTGCACTTGATTTCCAGCCGGCTATGGTCTTTACTTGGGCAGCTTCTGATCGGACCTGCAAGCAGGCACGCCATCAAACAAGCATCAATACACAGAAAACAACACAACAGGAGGGGAATCCATGAAAAAAGTATGGATCGCCATTGCGGCAATGGCATTGATGGGCACGCCCGCTTTTGCCGGCGGACACGGCCATGGCGAACACGCCAAACACTGGGGTTATGAAGGTGACGTCGGTCCCGCCCATTGGGGCCAGTTCAGCGAAACCTGCGCCAAGGGCAAGAGCCAGTCACCGATCAATATCGAAACGGCCAAGGTGGTCAAGAAGGGTCTTCAGCCCATCGAAATCCATTACAGCGAGGCCAAGGCCGTCAAAGGCAAGGTGCTGAACAACGGTCACACGATCAAGGTGGAAACCGAAAACGGCGGTTACATCGTGGCCAACGGCAAGCGCTTCGATCTGCTTCAGTTCCATTTCCACTCGCCGTCCGAGAATCAGGTGGATGGCAAGCCATACGACATGGTGGCCCATTTCGTGCACAAGGCCAAGGATGGCCAGTTGGCCGTGATTGCGGTCATGTTCGAGAAGGGCAAGTCCAACGCGGCCTTGCGCAAGGTCTGGAAGAAGATGCCCAAGGAAGTGGGCGAATCGGCCGGCTACCGTGGGCTGAACCTGAATGCAATCCTGCCCAAGGATCGCAGCTATTATCATTTCACTGGCTCGCTGACGACACCGCCGTGCTCGGAAAACGTCGAGTGGTTCGTGCTGAAGCATCCTGTCAGCATTGGCGCCAAGCAATTGAGCAAGTTCCACAAGCTCTACAATGGCAATGTGCGTCCGACCAATCCGCTGAACGGTCGCGTGGTCGAGGAATAAACCCGCACATCTCCCTGAACAGAGCCCGTCGGTTTCCGGCGGGCTTTTTTCATGTCAGCGCAAGACTTGGCATATGCATGGCTACTTCCCTGCCGGATGCTGTGGCTGGCAGACGTTAGCTCAGCAATCGGACTGGAAGAAGAAGCGATCCTGACCAAAGGCAGGCTCAAGCTCATCGAGCCAGGTCGCTGCCTCATCGAACCGTGCAAAGAAAGGCTGTTGCACCCAATTCGGATTTCGGCCCTGAATCATGCGCAATACAAACACCTTCTCGCCATTGACCTCAGCCACGCCCTGCACTTCCACCTTGCCGGGCCATGCGCTCATCGAAGGCCCACGCACGGTTCGAGCCAGGCCGGAAACGCATCTGTAGGCATCACGGTAGATCTCCCAGGCACGCGCAAGGGGAATCGCGAAATAATGGTGTGCGCCGGTATCGCGCTCGACAAACATGTAGTAAGGCACAATGCCCAGGCGCACCTGCTCGCGCCACATGCGCGCCCACACGCGCGGGTCATCGTTGATCCAGCGAAGCAGCGGGCTCTGAGAGCGTAGCATCGCACCTGTTGCCCGGATGCGGCTCACGGCCTGGCGCGCGATTTCGGGCCCCAGTTCACGCGGATGGTTCACATGCACCATCAGTGCCAATTGACGGCCGCTGGCCACGACGCGCTCAAACAAGCGCATCAGCGCATCGCTGTCTTCATCGCTGACAAACCGCTGCGGCCAATATCCAAGGGCCTTGGTGCCAATACGGATGGTTCGCACATGAGCAAGCTCGGGGGCGAGCAAGGGATGAAGGATGGATTCAAGCCTGGACGTTTGCATGACCAGTGGATCCCCGCCGGTGATCAGCACATCCGAGACCTCGGGGTGCGCCCGTAGATAATCGACCAGTTCAGAAACCCTGCTTGATGCGATGCGCAGGCTGCGATCCCCGACGAACTGCGGCCAGCGGAAACAGAAGGAACAATAACTATGGCAGGTCTGCCCCTGGGCCGGAAAATACAGCACCGTTTCGCGATATTTATGCTGGATGCCGTGCAGGCGCCGTCCCTCATGCACCGGAATGTTGGCATCAAGCTGACCAGCCGGATGCGGATTCAACCCATGCCTGATGCGAAAGACCAAGGCACGCATGCCTTCTTGATCGCCATTGGCCAGGGCTTGGTCAAGATCGGCGAGCGCCTTGTCATGTAGCATCTCAGGCATCGGAAACACGAGCCTGAACAGCGGATCATCGGGCGCTGCATCCCAGTCGATGAGTTCATCAAGCACATAATTGCTGACACGGAAGGGGAAGACCTGCGTGGCCAGGCGAATGCCGTGACGAAGCTCGCGGGGAAGACCTGCCAACTGGGGAATCGCATCCAGGTGCCGGTGGGTATAGGCACGGTACCGGGGCTTCTCCTGCACAAAACCGTCAACAAGCATGTTTGCTCTCACTCCACCTCCCTGGCATGATCAGCGCAACTTTTCGGACACAGTTGGCTGAGCATGCCGGATCGCGCCCGTGGCTTCAAGTCGGCGACGGGTTTGCTCGCTCATCATCAGAGGAGCGATGCATGCCTGCCTTCGGCAGCGCAATGTCCACACGCAGGCCATGAGGATCCCTGTTGCAGATTGTCAGCCGCCCTTGGTGAAGATCTACCAGCTCCTTCACGATCGCCAGACCCAACCCATGGCCGCCCTCACGTCGGCTTCTCACCTTGTCCACGCGATAAAAGCGTTCGGTTAAGCGTGGCAGATCGTTCTCGGGCACGCCCGGGCCTTCATCCTCAATGCGCAGGCGAAGAAAACCTTCGTCCAATTCAGTGATCTGCACGCGAATGCAGCCTCCAGCAGGCGAGTAGCGGATCGCATTCTCCAGCACATTGCTTAGCATGCGTTCCAGGTCCTCGACCGGCAATGCAAGCATCGTATACTCATGCGCATCTTCCAGCACAAAGCGGATGGATCGCTCCTCCGCCCGGGGCGCCAGGGCCTCAAGCAGTTTGCGCACCACCTCCTGGGCATCGCAGCGTGCATCCCTGTCGCGTTCGGCGAATTCGATCTGATCCAGGGTCAGCATGGCTTCGAGTAGACGATTGACATGCATGGCTTCATCAGCAATGACGCGGGATGCCTCTTGCCTGAATGCCTCGTCTTCACCAAAGCGCTCGAGACTGCGGGCATAGCCAAGCAGCGAGGTCAGGGGAGTCTTCAGATCATGCATCAGATTGGCGAGAAACGTGCGGCGCTGCCGCTCCAATCGATGCAGATCCGTGATGTCCATGCAAAACAGAAGAACCTGGTCCCTGCCCAATGGAACGAGACGTGGAGCCAGAACCCGTCCGTAGATCTCCATGGCAGGCAGGGCCACGGCCGTATCCAGCGCCACCATGTGCCTGCTGAATTGCTCATGCCAGTCGGGATCGCGGTAATAGAACAGCAGCGATTGTCCCAGTGTTCCGGCCCGTGAAAGATGAAACACCTCCTTTGCCCTGCGATTGGCTGAAAGCACGCGCCCCTGTCGATCAAGCCGGAACACCGGCTCATCAAGGGCCTCCATCAAGGCGTCCACCCGGGCAAGCCCTGTGTCGTTCCTGGGCTGCGCCTCACGTTCAGATGAGACAAGTCGTTGCCTCAGATCCCGCATGCGTCGCTGCATGAGCAGCAACGAGCCAAGCCAGGCCATGAGCAGAATGAGGATCAGTGATCCGTAGACCATCAAGATTCCGGATCGATATAGCGGTAGCCCATGCCGCGAACAGTTTCAACGCATTGCTGACGACCGATTCTCTTCAACGCCTTGCGCAGGCGCTTCACCGTCACATCTACGGTGCGCGGCTCAACAAAAACATCATGGCCCCAAACCCTGTCCAGCAACCATTCCCGGCTCCGCGTCTTGCCGGGCTTTTCCATGAGCGCCTTCAACAGCTTGTACTCAAGGGGCCGAAGCTCCACCTGCTTATCGCCATCGTGAACCACGGGTACGTCTGCATCCAAATGGATCCGAGCCGAGCTTTCTGCCGTCCGATGCCCGGCAAGTCTGGTGCGACGCAGCAAGGCCCGCACCCTGGCTATAAACTCCTCAGGCTCGAAGGGCTTGGGTAAATAATCGTCCGCGCCCTCATTCAACCCCCTGATGCGCTCAGCCGACATTCCCAGTGCGGTCACCATCAGCACCGGCACATACGTTTCCGCCTGCTCCCTACGCAGCCAGCGCAACAGCTTCATGCCGCTCAGCCCAGGCAACATACGATCGAGAACGACCAGGCTCCAACCACGCTCACGCAGCAGATTCATTGCCTGGTCTCCATGGCCAACGGTCACCACGTCAAATCCCTCGGCCCGCAAGTGCAGGGTCATCAACCGCGCGATCGCTTCATCATCCTCGACAACAAGAATCCTGGGGCCTTCTATGTCCATCATGGTATGATCTTGAAAGAATCCAGCCTTGGACTCAAGTCTTTATACACGGCGACCCAATGCATATTCGTGGATGGCCGCATATTCATTCTCGAGCTTCAGAGCCATCCGGGATAGCAGGCGGAACATAAACAGCAACAATTTTCCGCCAAGCAGAGGGTCTTCCAAGGTGATCAAATCAAAATAACTGCGGCTAAGCGATAGCGCCACGACCTCTCTTTCAGCGCGCAAGGAGGCTGAATGAGGACGCTGATCATCCAGGAACGAAAACAGCCCAAACACCTCACCTGCTCCGAGTCTTGCATACACATCACCGCTGGCGCTCGCCACGGATACCTCACCATCCAGCAACAGATACATGACATGCCTTGAAGGCGAACCTGCCGTGTAAATGGTCTGTCCAGCCTCAATCACGGTTGGCTCGAAACATGAAAACAGCAGCATGGTATCCCGGAATGACAGGTCTTTGCACACGGGCAAGCTGCAAAAACGTGCATACAGGGGATCGGCAACAATACTGGCTTCCAGCGCGACAGGGTGGTGATCTTGCTTATACATACTTGTATGTCTCCTCCGTTCTATGAATTGCGCAAGAACCTTAGAACCGTTTGTGTCATCGCGATGACAGGGGGTGGCACAAGGCGCGCATGTCACATGCATGTCATATTCCCTGCCTATGGTTCGCGCCACCCAAAAAAACGGGAAAACAATCACGAGGAGAAATTCATAAGATGAAAGCAATGATCAAACCGATCGCTGCACTTGCCATGCTGGCCTTTTCCGCACCGGCGTTCGCCGGCGGTATGACCGTGGCCGAAGATGGCGACAGCAAGCTGAAGATTGGCGCAAAATTCTATGTCAACCTGACCGCTCAGAAAACGACGGACCAGACCGGAACGCTGGGCAAGACGACTGGCGTGGCCGTTGACCGCGCATATTTTTCCGTCGGCTATGCATTCAACGACATCTGGAGCATGGGGCTGACCACCGATTTCCAGATCGAATCAGGACTGAAGAAGCGCAGCAATGTGTACATCAAGAAGGCTTATTTGCAGGGGAAGTTTTCCGACGCCGTCGTTCTCCAGGCAGGCATCATCGGCACTCCCTGGATCGGCTATGAAGAAGGACTGATGCGTCATCGTTATGTCAACAAGACCTTTGTTGACACCTACAAGCTGGACTCCTCTGCCGACGCAGGCATCGGGCTCAAGGGCAAGCTGGCCGACGGCCTGTTTGCCTACCATATCACTGAGGTCAATGGAGCCGGCTACGGTAACATCAGCAAGACGAATGCCATGGACTTCAACGGCCGAATCGGCGTCTATCCCGTGGAAGGGCTCACGCTCGACTTTCAGTACCGCGATGGCTACAAGGGCACCAAGACCTGGGATGCCGCCAAGCAGGCCAATGTGCCCGGCGTACGTCATACGCTCCTGCAGGGCATGGCCTCCTATGGCATGGATTCATGGCGCCTGGGTGGCAACATCATCTCTGAAAAAGCCAAGGACAAGGCTGCGCTGATCAATCCTGTGACCAAGAGCAACGGCTATGACGCCTGGGGCTGGGTGAACTTCGCCGACAGCCTCGGAGCCTTCGGCCGCTATGAATACCTGAAGGTCAAGAAGGATGGCACGATCATCCAGCCAAAGACCACCCGTTACGTCGCCGGCCTTGAGTGGTTTGCTCGGAAGAACGTGACGTTCTCTTTGGCCTACGACTACAGCAAGACCAAGGACAGTGGTTTCGTGAAGGGCAATTTCGTGAAAAACACGAAGGCAGGCCTTTTCTCCGAAATCAAGTTCTGAATTCGCCAGGCCGGGGAGATTGCCTCCCCGGCCGGCAAAGAATACTTTCACCATAAGGAGCTAAACACATGAAAAAAATCTTTTTTGCTCTCGCCATATCCGCCGCGTGCCTGCTAGGGGCAAGCACCTCGGCACTGGCAGCCAAGGTCATCAATGGCGCGGGTGCAACCTTCCCGTATCCCGTCTATGCCAAATGGGCCTGGTCCTATAACAAGGAAACCGGCGTCCGCCTGAACTATCAGTCCATTGGTTCTGGTGGCGGCATCAAGCAGATCAAGGCCAGAACCGTGGATTTCGGTGCCTCGGACGCTCCGCTGAAGCCTGAAGAACTTGAAAAGTTCGGTCTGATGCAGTGGCCTCAGATCATGGGTGGTGTTGTGCCCGTCGTACATGTCGAAGGCATCGGCGCAGGCCAGCTGAAGCTTTCGGCAGCCAATCTTGCTGACATCTTCCTTGGCAAGATCAACAAATGGGACGACCCGCGCATCGCGGCCAACAATCCCGGTTTGCATCTGCCCCACCAGGACATCACTGTCGTTCATCGTGCCGATGGTTCGGGCACAACCTGGATCTTCACCAATTACCTATCCAAGGTCAGCAAGGACTGGAAGGAGCAGGTTGGCAATGCCAAATCGGTGCCATGGCCAGTAGGCCTGGGAGGCAAGGGCAATGAGGGCGTCGCAGCCTTCGTGAAGAAGGTGAACGGCTCCATCGGTTATGTGGAGTATGCCTATGCCCTGCAGAACAAGATGGCCCATGTGCTGCTTCAAAACCGTGCCGGCAATTTCGTCGCTCCGACCTCGGCCAACTTCCAGGCAGCGGCCGCTGGCGCCGACTGGGCTCATGCCAAAGGCTATTACATGGTGTTGACCGATCAGCCTGGCGAGCACTCTTGGCCGATTACCGGCGCCTCGTTCATCCTGATGTACAAGACACAGGACAATCCGGCCCAGGCTCGTGAGGTATTGAAGTTCTTCGATTGGGCTTTCCATCACGGTCAGAAGATTGCCGAATCCCTGGACTATGTTCCGATGCCGGACTCTGTGGTCAAGATGATCGAGCAGACCTGGAAAAGTGTTCTGAAGGACAAAGCTGGTCATCCGCTCTGGCCTTAACCACGGCGAAAGCAAAGAGCAAGCCTCCACAAAGAGGCATTAGGCAAAGGGGCGGCCAGACCGCCCCTTCCTTGCGCAAGCCTGCGGCTTGAGTTTGCGCAAGGAACGCATCATTGCGCATCATCGCTCAAGCCGCGAGTATTCCCGCTTGAAGAAACGGAAAGGAGCATGAAGCTGACCATGAATACCACCGGCAAAAAAGCTTGGGGCGATAGCCTGTTCAGGTCACTGACGCTGGCCTTCGCACTGGGCATTCTCGTGCTCTTTGCCGGTATCCTGATCGCCCTGTGGCATGAATCCGCGCCAGCCATCGACAAGTTCGGCTTTTCGTTTCTGACGAGCACGGCATGGAATCCGGTCAAGGATGAATTCGGAGCGCTTATTCCTGTTGTCGGCACACTCGTGTCCACGCTGCTGGCCATGCTGATCGCCGTTCCGCTGTCCATTGGCGTGGCCCTTTTCCTGGCTGAGCTTGCGCCAAGCTGGCTGCGAGCGCCCTTTGGCACCGCCATCGAATTGCTGGCCGCCATCCCGAGTATCGTGTACGGCATGTGGGGGCTGTTTGTGCTGGCTCCAATCATGGCCGACCATGTGCAACCATGGTTGCAGACATACCTAGGCTTCATCCCCTTGTTCTCGGGTCCACCCATGGGTATCGGCATGCTCACGGCCGGACTCGTACTTGCCCTGATGATCCTGCCATTCATCGCCTCGGTCACCCGGGATGTATTTCTGATGGTGCCAAAGAACCTGAAAGAGGCCGCCTATGGCATGGGCGCCACCACTTGGGAGGTCGTGCGCGATGTCATGATTCCATACGGTAAGAAGGGTATCGTCGGCGCCGTGTTCCTCGGTATGGGGCGTGCACTCGGAGAAACCATGGCCGTCACCTTCGTGATCGGCAATGCCTACCATCTTTCATGGTCGCTGTTCGCGCCGGGCAACTCGATTGCCTCCACACTGGCCAACGAGTTCACCGAGGCCGATAGCGACGTATACCTAGCCTCCCTCATCGAACTCGGACTGGTTCTGTTTCTGATGACCTTCATCGTCCTCGGTGCAGCCCAGCTGTGGTTGCGCCGGGGCGTCGCCGGAGTCGACAAATGACGCGCATGCAGCGGCGAACGATGATCAACCGCATCATCCTGATCCTGTCCGGACTTGCCGGCGTTATCGGCCTGGCCATGCTGCTCTGGATTGTGGGCGATGTGGCGATCAAGGGAGCGCCGGCGCTCAACTGGAGCTTCTTCACCGAACTGCCGGCACCGCCCGGCATGGATGAGGGAGGACTTGCCAATGCGATCGTCGGCACGCTGATCATGACACTGGCTGCCACACTGATGGCCGTACCCTTCGGTGTCTTTGCCGGCACTTGGCTGTCGGAGTTCGGGCGTGACTCACGTCTCGGCGAAAGCGTGCGCTATGTTTCAGACATCCTTGTTTCGGCACCTTCCATCGTCATCGGTATGTTCGTCTACATCGTCATGGTCAAAACCATGGGGCATTTCTCCGGCTGGGCTGGAGCCGTGGCCCTGGCCATCATCATGCTTCCGGTTGTTTCACGCACCACCGAGGAGATGCTGAAGCTGGTGCCGCATGAACTCAGGGAAGCGGCATTGGCCTTGGGGGCCCCATACTGGAAGATCATGCCGCAGGTCATTTATCGTGCCGCCATCTCGGGCATGATCACGGGCATCATGCTGGCCGTAGCCCGCGTCGCCGGGGAAACCGCCCCACTGTTGTTCACGGCCCTGAACAGTCCTTACTGGGCCCACAGCATGAACGAGCCCATGGGGAACCTGACCGTCACGTTGTTCAACTATGCCATGAGCCCTTATGACGACTGGCACGAGAAGGCCTGGGGGGCGGCTTTCCTGATCACGCTGGCCGTCCTCTCCGTCACGATCATCACGCGGCTGATGCTGCGAAAAAGGAGCAAGCATTGACCACGCCATCTGCCCCGACGGATCATGCACCAACAGTCTCCGAGGAGATCAAGCTTTCCGTTCGACACCTCAATTTTTATTACGGCGACAAACAGGTGCTGTTTGACAACACACTGGATATCGCGAAGAACAAGGTGACAGCATTCATCGGACCGTCCGGATGCGGCAAGTCCACGCATATCCGGACCTACAACCGCATGTTCGAGCTCTACAAAGGCCACCGTGCCGAGGGCGAAATCCTGATGGACGGCATGAACATCCTGGATCCGAAACAGATCCCGGCGCTCGAGCTCCGCCACCGCATCGGCATGATTTTCCAGAAACCGACGCCCTTCCCGATGTCCATCTTCGACAACATCGCCTATGGCCTGAGACTGCACACCAAACTCGGCAAGAAGGAGATCGAACAACGTGTCGAACAGGC
>RFGS01000055.1 GCA_003695905.1 Zetaproteobacteria bacterium
CTTTGGATCGCCTGCGGGCGGGCTTAGAGTAGGAGCATGAAGTGTAACGTCGAGGACTGGATATCCGAGGAACTGAATGGTGATCTGAAGGCGCGCGCCGAGCGACTTATTGAATGCTCTCCCTGGTTTTCCATGCTGTTGCGAGATGCCTCGCCGGAGGAGTTGGCAGCCTTATTTCAGCCGTCATCCTCGAGCTACTTGCCGGACGCCGCTTGGTTGGCTTCTTTCCGCACGGACAACCTGGGCGCGTGCATGCAGCATCTTCGAACATGCAAGCGGCGCGCTGCACGTCACTGGATCTGGTGGGAGTTTGGCCTGCAGGCGGAGCTGGAGCCAGTGCTTATTTCCATCACCGGGGTGGCTGCCGCGTTGTTGGATCAGGCTGTGACAATGGCCAGGGCATTGCTTGAATCTCGCTTTGGTCAACCAGAATGCGCTTCCTTCTGCGTGATCGGGCTTGGCAAATTGGGAGGCGGGGAGCTAAACCTTGGATCCGATGTTGATCTCATGTTCATCTGGGATGGGCAGGGATCCACGCACGGAGGACGACAGTCTCTGCCAGCCCAAGAATACATGCAAAGGTTGGCTCGCATGGTTGTTCGCCTCGTGGACGAGTTTGACGAACATGGCCAGGCATGGCCCGTGGACATGCGGTTGCGCCCTGGCGGGGCCTCGGCAGCGCTGTGCCCCGGCATGGACGCCGCCGTGGAGTTTTATCAGGGCTATGGTCAGACATGGGAGAGGGCCATGCTGATCAAGGCCCGGCCGGTTGCCGGTGACCTGGAACTTGGTCGAAGGTTTGTCAAATCGCTGCAGCCGTTCATCTATCGGCGCTATCTCGATTATACAACGGTTGCAGCACTGGAGGCCATGAAACGCCGCATTGATGAGCATGCAGGCCGGCAGAGCATTGGTGAGGGCTTTGACGTCAAGCGTGGACGAGGCGGTATTCGCGAGATCGAATTCATCGTGCAGGCTCTGCAGTTGCTGCATGCTGGGCGCCAGCCGCAACTACGCCGTCATGGAACGCTCCAGGCCATTCAGGTCTTGCAGGACGCTGGTGTTCTACCTCCCGACGATGCCAGTCAGCTTGCGGGAAGCTATCGTTTCTGGCGCCATATTGAGCATGCAATCCAGGCCCGGCGCGGAGAGCATACACATCGGCTCCCCGCTGATTATGAACGGCTTATTGGCCGTCTGACTTGTATTGATCGGCTACATGAGAAGATGCAGGAGCACGCCGCTGCTGTAGAGGAACTTTTTCATCGCTACCTACAGCCGCGGGAGAAACGTCCGGCTGCGAAAAATTCATGGCTGGGCGGCCACCCGCCTCTGCCTACCGGGCTACGATCCGAAGACGAGCGGCGCTACCGGCAGGCGCTTGAACGCATGGATCGTGCCTTAAGCCGTGGCCTGTTGCCCGAGCGAAGCAGGGAACAGGTGGAACGCTTTCTGGATCATGCGATGGGCGAATGGTTGCAGGATGCCAATGGCGTGCAGGCCATTGAGTCGTTTGCGGAACTGATTCATGCCATTGCTGGGCGAGCAACCTGGATTGATCTCATGGCCATGCATGAGGGGGCGCGTCGTTGGTTGATCGGCGTGCTTTCAGCGAGCCGCTATGTTTCCGAACAAATTGTTCGAGACCCCTCTTGGCTTGAGTGGCCCTTGGTTGTGGAGCGCGGTGCGGATGATCTGCGGTCCATTTGTTCGGCACTGGAGAGCATCCCGGCCGACGGGGATGTCGAGGATGCCCTTTCGGAGATTGGTCGCTGGGTGGGTAGGGGGAGATTGCATACAGCCTTGTGCATCGATGCCCATTCCATAGAGCCTGTGGAGGTTGGCGTTTGGCTTGCAGAGCTTGCCGATGCGGCTACCAGGGCAGCGTTGCGCCTGGCCCTGAGGTCCTGTGGCTTGGCTGAGGACTTTCCCTTCGTCGCGCTGGCCATGGGCAAGCACGGGTCTCGGGAAATGGGCCTGGGTTCGGACCTGGACATGGTGTTCGTATTGTTCGATGGGCAGGGGACGGGCAGGTCCGAGCTGCAACTGGCCCAGCGGGTCGGGCGGCGGATGATCCAGTATCTGACGAGTCCGGCTCCATTTGGGGCAGGTTATGCCTTTGATGCGCGATTGCGCCCTTCCGGGAACGCCGGCGTGCTGGTGACCACGCTCTCCCGTTTCCGGGAATACCAGATGAACGAGGCCCAGCTTTGGGAACATCAGGCTCTGTGCCGTTCGCGGCCCGTTGCCGGGCCCGAACAGATCAGGAATAGGGTGGCAGGTGTTGTGGATGAACTGCTTGCACTACCTCGCAGTGCTGAACAGGTGGCCCGTGGTGTCAAGGAAATGCGCCTGAAGATGAGGCAGCATCTGGCCAAGCATGCTAAGGATGTGGTCAATCTGAAACACGATGCCGGCGGTCTGATTGATATCGAGTTTCTGGCCCAGTGCGCGCGTCTGCTCTGGGTGCGTGAGGGCAGGAGTGTTGCCGAGATCCTCTCGGCCCTGCCCTCTGATGCGCCTGCCGTCTGGCAACAGGATGCCGGACTTCTTGTCCGC
The DNA here is from genome assembly GCA_003695905.1 of Zetaproteobacteria bacterium. Classification (GTDB taxonomy): domain Bacteria; phylum Pseudomonadota; class Zetaproteobacteria; order Mariprofundales; family Mariprofundaceae; genus J005. The sequence continues at coordinate 2,560 of RFGS01000055.1, forward strand.
ACCTATGTCGAGTACCTGCACATGGATCAGATTCTGCGTGTGGAGCTTGGCACCTCGGTCGGTGCCCTGCCTGTGGATGCGCGTGCCGATGTCTGGAAGAGTCTGGAGCGTCATGCCGTGGACATCCAGGGTCCGGGAATGCTTGCGGATCGCATGAGCTGGGTGAGCGCCTCCTTTGAACGACTGCTTGCAGCAATTGAAAAACGATAAAAAAACGGGCGGGCATGGGAATGCCCGCCCGCGGTGGGACTGAAGCGGATTACTTTTGGATGCGGAGTTCGACGCGGCGGTTCAGCGCTCGGCCTTCCTCCGTATCATTGTCGGCTACCGGCTGGCTTTCACCGTAGCCCTTGACCGTCAGTCGCGAGCCATCAATGCCGTGGGTGACGAAATAGTCGAACACGGACTTGGCCCGGCGCTCGGACAGCTTCTGATTGTATTCCTCTGTGCCTATGCTGTCCGTGTGTGCAGCAATCTCCACCTTGATGTGTTTGGCCTTTTTGAGCTTGGCCACGGCATCGTCAAGCGTCGCCCTGGAGTCAGGGGTTAGTTCAGCGCTATCGAATGCAAAATGCACGCCCTCTAGGCGCCAGCACATTTTCTTGGCCTTGGCTTCAGCTTGATGGGCATACTTGATCGCATTGGCAATCAGGCTTGCATTCTCATCGGGATGGTATTCCTCCTCGGTGATTTCATGTGCGGCCCAGTATAGGGAGGCTACGGCCTTGGCCTGCAAGGCGGGCGCGCATTGTTCGGCACCGGCCTGTTTGGCCTGCTTGATGGCCTCGCGTGCTTCACTTAGCTGTGGGTCGTCAATGGGAAGGGAGACCTTGGCTGCACAGCCAGCAGCGGCCAACCCAAGGATCAGGGGAAGCAGAAGTCGTGTCCGGTTCATTGTTCACCTCCTGACTTGGTGGCCTCGTGTTCGGCCATTTCCATGAAGATCTTGGCAACCCGGATGTCGTGCTGGGCCTTCTCCGCCTCAGCGATCGTGGCCAGTTCCCTGGCCAGATGAGCGTGATAGTCAGATTGGCCCTTGAGTTGCGTACGCAGCACATCCGAGCGTTCCTCGATACTTGGACCGGCAATGGGATTGGACCATGCCGGCGCTGCGCTTAGCAGCAGGGCGAGCATGGTGACAAAAATGCGCATGATGAAACCTCCTCCAAAGACGTTGTGCAGCCGAACCTTCAGCAAGGCTCGAAACGAAACCTAGTATAGCATAACTTTTTGAAAGAGGTAGAAAAACTTCCCTCGTTTGACAAAGTTCATTAGTCTTGCTTGGCCCGACGCGGGCATGGTCGGGTCGTGCCTTCATTTTCCATGGCCATAAGACTTAAGGAGTGGTTCAGATGATCGAGATTCATGTCAAGGCCGGTTCGCCCCATAAGCAACGCGATGATGCCGTGGTATTGCCTCTGCTTGCCGGGCGCAAGCTCTCTTCCTCGGGTGCATTGCTTGCAGGGAGCCTCAAACCTTATTTGCGCAGATTCGATCACCTGGGCGAGTTTGGCCAGTTTGGAACACTTTATGACGTTGATGGCACATTGAGCCAGCGTGTCGTACTTGCGGGCGTCGGGGAGGAACGAAAGCTGGATGCCCAGGGGCTGCGCCGCATCGCAGCCAAGACAGCCCGGATGCTCAACGAGGGCGGTGCGCGCGATGTGTCCATGTATTTTGCCGAACTGCAGGCAAAGGGAACGACGCTTGTGGACCGGGTGCAGGCGCTTGCCGAGGGAATCTGGTTGGGACTATATACCTTCGACCGCTATAAGTCTGACAAGAAGTCCAACAAGCGCCCCCTGCGTTCGGTAACGCTGATGATTCCGTCGCGGCGCGACCTGACGGCGGCAGCTCAGGCCGTCGAACGCGCCAGGGCCGCCGTTTCTGGAGTCATGTTCGCACGCGATCTGGCTAATGAACCAGGCAATGTCTGCACGCCGGCCTGGCTTGCTGAGCAGGCACTGACGCTGTCTCATGACAAACTCCGCGTGACGGTCATGGATAAAAAGGCCATCGAAGAAGCCGGGTTTGCCGGGCTGCTGGCCGTGAATCAGGGCTCAGCACAGGAGCCACGGTTCATCGTGCTGGAATATCAGGGCGGGGCCGAAACGGATGCGCCGGTGGCGCTTGTCGGAAAGGGACTGACCTTCGATGCTGGCGGCATTTGCATCAAGCCGGCCGCCCAGATGGACGAGATGAAATTCGACATGTGTGGTGCGGCCGCCGTGCTGGGCGTGTTCCGGGCCGCCATCGAGGCTGAGCTGCCACTGAACCTTCTCGGCGTGATTGCCTCGACGGAGAATTTGCTGGGCTCCTCGGCATATAAGCCCGGCGATGTCATCAAGACCTATAAGGGTTTGACTGTCGAGGTCGTGAACACCGATGCCGAGGGCAGGATCATCCTGGCCGATGCGCTGGCCTACGCCGCGGAAAGAAAGCCAGCCGAGATTATTGATCTGGCGACACTGACCGGCGCGTGCGTGATCGCGCTGGGCGCCCAGGCTTCCGGCCTGATGGGCAGCAACGAGGGGCTTCTCCGAGCCCTGCATAGGGCTGGGGAGAGGACCCATGATCGTGCCTGGCAACTGCCCATGTATGAGGAGTATCAGGAACAGATCAAGAGCAAGATCGCAGACATCAAGAACGTCGGGGGACGCGAGGCGGGCACGATCACGGCTGCATGCTTTCTGTCGCGGTTTGTGGACAAGGTGCCATGGGCACATCTGGATATCGCAGGCACGGCATGGAACATGAAAGGAACCGAGTTGGCCCCTCCAGGGGCGACGGGGGCCGGCGTACGCCTTGTCTTCGACTATCTGCTGCACAGGTCCGGCGCGGCCTAGGTTTTCTGCTGGCCGCTGCAGGGTTCCAAAGCGGTAGCCGCCGCAATGTCCAGGCGGTACACTGCCGCGTCCATGAGCGAGCAACATCCGGTCAAGCAGCATATCCGCAATTTTTCGATCATTGCCCATATCGACCATGGCAAGTCGACCCTGGCTGATCGCCTCATTGAGGAGACAGGCGCGCTGTCCGAGCGCGAGATGAGAAAGCAGGTGCTCGACTCCATGGATCTCGAACAAGAGCGAGGCATCACAATCAAGGCGCAGACGGCCAGCCTGCGCTATCTTGCTGACGATGGCCAAGCATACACGTTGAATCTGATTGATACACCGGGGCATGTCGATTTTACCTATGAGGTTTCAAGAAGCCTGCAGGCTTCCGAAGGTGCCCTGCTTGTCGTCGATGCCACGCAGGGCGTTGAGGCCCAGACCCTGGCCAACGTGTATCTGGCTCTGGAGAATGACCTGGAGATCATTCCGATCATCAACAAGATTGATCTGCCCAGCGCCGATGTTGAGGAGGCCCGCCGACAGATCGAAGAGGTTATCGGCTTGGATGGCGCGGACGCGATTCCCGTGTCGGCGAAGACGGGTGAAGGCGTTCATGAGGTGCTCGAAGCCATCGTTCGGCGCGTGCCTGCTCCGTCCGACAGGGATGGTGATCCGCTGCGAGCGTTGGTGGTCGATTCGTGGTTTGACCCCTATGTGGGGGCCGTTGCCTTGGTACGCGTGTTCGAGGGGGTGCTGCACAAGGGCGACGTCATTCGGCTGATGTCCACGGGTGCTGCCTATGAGGTCCAGGATATCGGGCGTTTTCTGCCCGTGCCGACCTCGTGCACGGAGCTTGCCTCCGGTAGCGTGGGTTTTGTCGTCGCGGGCATCAAGGAGTTGGCCGATCTTCGCGTCGGTGACACGATAACGCTGGATCGCAGCCCGGCCCGGGAAGCACTGCCGGGTTTCCGCGAACCCAAGCCTATGGTGTTTTCCGGCCTCTATCCTGTGGATTCCGGCGACTATGCGGAATTGAGAGATTCCCTGGAGAAGCTGCACCTGAACGATCCCGCCTTTACCTTCGAGCCGGAGACATCTTCCGCGCTGGGATTGGGGTTCCGCTGCGGCTTTCTCGGTATGCTGCACATGGAGGTTGTGCAGGAGCGGCTGGAGCGAGAATTCGGCCTGGATCTGATTACCACGGCGCCGAGCGTCGTCTATCGCGTGCATATGACCGATGGCAGTGTTCGCGAGATTTCCAACCCAAGCGAATTTCCGGAGCCACAGCGCATTGACTTCATCGAGGAACCGACCGTTCAGGCGAATATCTTCGTGCCCGAGGAATTTGTTGGCGCCATGATGAAGCTATGCCAGGAGCGCCGGGGCATCCAGACCAATATGAGCTTTATCGGGCAGGGCAGGGTTATGTTAAGCTATAACCTTCCGCTGGCTGAGATGGTCATCGATTTCTACGACCGACTGAAATCGTTGTCCCGGGGCTATGCCTCCATGGACTACGATCTGGCCGGCTTCCGCAGAGAGGATGTGGTTAAGCTCGATGTGCTCGTGCATGGGGAGCCGGTGGATGCGCTGAGTCTGATCGTTCATCGCTCGATGGCCGAACAGCGCGGCCGCGATTTGGTGCGCAAATTGCGCGAACTGATTCCCCGTCAGCAGTTCGATGTTCCCTTGCAGGCGGCCATCGGTGGACGTATCTTGGCTCGCGAAACCGTGAAGGCCCTGCGCAAGAATGTGACGGCCAAGTGTTACGGCGGTGATATCACGAGAAAGCGGAAGCTGCTGGAAAAACAGAAGGCAGGAAAGAAACGCATGAAAACCATTGGGCGCGTGGAGGTTCCACAGGCCGCCTTTCTGGCGGTGCTGAAACTTGGAGACGAACGTTGAGCAGGAGACAGAAACCCGTCTGGCGGGAATGGCTTGAGAGCCTGCTGATCATTGCACTGCTGGCCATTGTGATACGCAGCTTCATCGTGGCTCCGTTCAAGATTCCATCCTCCAGCATGGTTCCCACGCTCGAGGTCGGTGATTATCTGTTCGTGTTGCGTTATCCGTATGGATTGACCATCCCTTGGACGCACATACAACTGCTTTCGACACCGGCAAAACGGGGTGATGTCGCTGTGTTCGTGTATCCCGAGGATGAAAGCAAGGATTTCATCAAGCGCATTGTCGGTTTGCCTGGTGATAAAATCGTCTACAGGAACAATCGCCTGTTTATCAATGGACGCGAGATCGAGCAGCACAAGCTGGGAAAGCGCGCTTACTTCCTCGGCGATGGCTCGGTCGACGTGTCAGATGTCTACGAGGAGGATCTGGGTGGTGTGCACCATCGCATCCTGCGCAAGGATTACTCCATTCGCGACGGCGAGTGGACTGTGCCCGAAGGGCATTATTTCGTGCTGGGCGACAACCGCAACAATTCACGGGATTCGCGTTTCTGGGGCTTTGTTCCCCAGAACTATCTCGTTGGACGCGCAGCCCTTATCTGGTGGTCATGGGATCATGTGAAGGGAAGCGTGCGCTGGGAACGGCTTGGTAGCATGGTTCAATGAGCATGGAGGATCAATCATGAGACAGCATGAACGGGGATTTGCCATCAGCCGTCTGATATTGTTTCTTTTCTTTGTCGGGGTTCCGCTTTGGTATGGTTGGTTGCTGTTGCCGGTGTACAATACGGCTTGGAAGGTTGAGCAGGTCTTTGACAGCGTCACCCGCAATATGCCTGATGCAAGCGAGAATGATATTCGTCGCAGGCTGCCGGCCCTGCTCGATCTACAGTACGTCGAGCCAGGTGATCTGCCGCAAGAGTTTTTCAGCAATCTCGAGGTCGATGCCGATGGTCGGCGAGTGCGCATAGCAAGTCATTACACGGTTACCATCTGGCCGTTGGGTCCAGTCCAGAATGTGTCAGACTGGCAGGGGCATTACGAAGTACGCAATCTGGATACCTTGGACCGTTGGCGTCATATGCTTCGTCTCGATCTGGAGTTCGCGCCCCATTCCGTTACGCCGGGATATGAATGACCTGATGCCCCTGCAGCAGGCGTTGGGTTATGTGTTTGCGCACCCATCGCTGCTGCGCGTGGCCCTGACACATCGCTCGGCCGGTGAACCGCACATGGAACGACTCGAGTTTCTGGGCGATGCCGTGCTGGGGCTGGCCATTGCCTCGGAGCTGTTTCGACGTTTTCCCGATGCGGACGAGGGCATGCTCACACGCATGCGATCTCGTCTGGTCAGCAGGGAAAGCCTGCTGCACATAGCCGACGCCTGGGCCATTGAGGGTTGGTTGCATGTTGGAGAGGGAGAGCGACGGCGGGGCCGCATCCAGTCCAGCTCCATCATGGCCAATGCCGTTGAGGCTGTCATCGGCGCCGTCTATGAGGATGGCGGCTGGCCAGCAGCCAAGTCGCTCGTGGTTCGGTGGTGGGAGCCATTGATTGAAGGGTTGGATGTGACTCAGCTGCTCGATGCGAAGACGCGCTTGCAGGAATGGACCCAGGCCCGGGGCATGGGGCTGCCCGCCTATGAGGTGACCGATCTTGGCCCCGGGCAGCATCCGAGGTTCCGGGCTGTGTGCAAGGTGCAGGGGCGCATCATGGGCGAGGGCGTTGGTGAACGGAAGAAAAGCGCGGAATTTGCCGCTTCGCGTCAGGCATGGGAGGCATTGCATGCAGACTGAACAGGGCTTTCGCTGCGGCAAGGTCGCGCTGCTCGGCCGGCCCAATGTCGGGAAATCCACACTGATGAACCACCTGATTGGGGCCAAGGCTGCCATTGTCACGCCGAAGCCCCAAACTACGCGACACCGCATTCTCGGGATTTATACCGATGAGCACAGGCAGATCATCTTTGTTGATACCCCTGGTATCCACAAGGGAAAGTTTCGCATGAACCGGAGCATGGTGCGCACGGCCTATGCGGCGGCAGAGGAGGCGGATGTGCTGGTGATTATGCAGGACGCATCCAGGCCGCTTGATGCCGGTACACGCATGCTCATTGAGCGTTTTGCCAAGGGGACACTGAAGAAGCCGAGGTTCCATGTTCTGAACAAGATTGACCGTGTGCCCAAACTCGAACTTTTGCCGCGCATTGACCTGTTGCGTCGTCTTGATCCAGAGGCCAAGGGATTCATTCCGCTGTCTGCGCGCAAGGGCATCCAGACCGAACGCTTGCTTGATGCCGTGACCCCTTTTCTGCCCGTCGGGGAGGCCGTTTATGATCCAGATTGGTTTACCGATCAGAGTCAGCGGATGCTTGTCGCCGAGTATGTCCGGGAGCAGGTGTTCCTGGCTATGCATCAGGAGATACCGTTTCATACAGCTGTTGATGTCGAGTCCTTTCGGGAAGATGCATGGGGGGTTGAGATTGATGCAGTCATTCTTGTTGGTGCGGAAAGCCACAAGCCGATGTTGATCGGCAAGGGCGGTCAACGCCTGAAGCTGATCGGCACGCGGGCCAGGGAGGAACTCGAACGCCTCTTAGGCTGCCGGGTCAGGTTGAACCTGTGGGTCAAGGTTGATCCGGGCTGGTTTGATTCGCCGGCCAAACTCACGGACCTGGGGATACATGGCTGAATGTCGTGATCAGGGTCTGCTGCTGCGGCGCATTCCCTATGGGGAAACATCCCTGATCTGTCATCTGTTGACTGCGAACCAGGGTAGGATAGCGCTCATGGCTCGTGGAGCACGGCGCAAGAACAGCCCCTTTCTTGCTGCCCTGGCGCCGATCCATGAACTTCATCTGCAATGGAAACCCGGGCGACGGGGTATGGGGACACTCATCGAATGCGAGCGCCGTGCATCCCTGTTGCCCGAGGCGCGCTTCTACGAAGGGATGGAGTTGTGCGCGCTTGCCTGTGACCTTTTTCGTGAGGGCGATCCGCACGGTTACGGGGAACTTAGACATGCGTTGCTGGTGCTTGCTCAGGGAGGAATCCAGCAAGCGCGATTGGCTGCTGTCTGGCATCTCCTCTCCGCAAGTGGTTGGGTGGGGCATCTGGCCAGTTGCTGGATGTGCGGCCGCGACGTGAACAAGCATGAAACGATGTACTGGCAATGGGGGCGCCTGATCTGCCATGATTGCGGCCGGGGACGGCCGGTTGCCCCGATTCAGCGACGCCTGCTTGCGCTTGCCTGCGAGCAGGCCGTTGAAGATGCAGACGTTCCGCTGGATCTGTGGAAGGGCATGATTGGCGACATCCTGGCTGCCCATGGATTGCGTCGGCGGGCGTCTCTTTTCGGATGGGGAACGGAGGGTTCTTGATGCATCTTGGAGTCAATATCGATCATGTGGCCACGCTCAGGCAGGCAAGGCTGACGCGCTATCCCGATCCCGTGGAGGCAGCGCTGCTCTGTTTGCAGGGTGGAGCCGACGGTATCACGGCTCACTTGAGGGAGGACAGGAGGCACATTCAGGACCATGACATGGAACGTCTGGCCGCCTTGGCCGAGCAGGGCGTGTTGCACCTGAACATGGAAATGGCTGCCACCAACGAGATGGTGGCCATCGCCTGCCGTTTGCGCCCCCAGGCTTGCTGCCTGGTGCCAGAACGACGGGAGGAGTTGACCACCGAGGGCGGACTGGATGTCGTCTCTCATCGCGTCAGGCTGGCCAGCGTTGTTGACCGTCTGCGCGATGCCGGCTGCCGGGTTTCAATGTTCATCGACCCGGATCCAGAACAGGTCAGGGCATCGCATGCCATTGGCGCCCCTGTCGTGGAGCTGCACACCGGGCACTATGCAAATCTTTCCGGGCAGGAGCGGGAACGGGAACTCGAACGCATCCGGGTCGCTGCCGAGCAGGCGGCAGCACTGGGACTGATCGTGCATGCCGGTCATGGTTTGACGTTGGAGAACACACCGCCCATTGCGGCCATTGAGGCTATCGTCGGACTGAACATTGGACATGCCATCATTTCCGATGCGCTCTTTAAGGGTCTGGAGCGGGCTGTGGCGGATTTCAAGGCCGTTATGCGCAGGAGCTAGGGCTTGCGGATTGTGGGCATCGGCGTCGACCGCATTCGCATCGACCGCGTTGCGGGGACTTGGGATCGGTTCGGAGAGCGCTTTGTCAGCAGGGTGTATACGCCGAGGGAGGTGTCCCAGGCCATGGTGCGCGGCAATCCCGCTCGGCGTCTGGCCATGTTGTTTGCCGCCAAGGAAGCCGTGGCCAAGGCCCTGGGCACAGGCTTCAGGCAACAGGTGGCCCCGCGCGACATCGAGACCCTTCACGCGCCCTCGGGCAAGCCTGAGGTGCGCCTGCATCATGGCGCCGCAAAGGTGGCGAAGGATCTCCACATCCGACAGATTCATGTTTCATTGAGCGATGATGACGGCATCGCCATGGCCTTTGCCATTGCCGAGGGTTCAATGTGAATCGGAGTGGTGAGGGCGCATGAAGCGCAAGCACCGGGTGATGGTGCGTTGTACCACTCGGCTGGTGGGCGGATAGGCCGTTCCGGAGCATAGGAGGGGGAGACATGAAGCCAGTGCATATTGTCAGTTCCGCCCAGATGCGATGGGCAGATATGCAAACGATGCAGAAGACCCCTTCAAGAACGCTTATGGAGCGGGCTGGTTATGCGGTCGCTGAGGCTGTGGTACATAACATGCCTGATGTCGGACGTGTTGTCGTTGTGGCTGGCGGAGGGAACAATGGCGGGGATGGCTATGCGGCAGCCTTTTTTCTTCGCCGACGACTGCCGGTGACTGTCGTTAGCCTTGTTCCCGTTGAACGGCATACCGAGGATGCCCGGCATTGGCGTGACCAGGCTGTGGCTGCCGGGGTCAAGGTACGGGATGCTTGCGGTGATCCAAGAGCGTTGCTCGATCGCTGGTGTCAACGCGCGGTCATCATCGTCGATGCGCTGTTCGGTACTGGTCTCAAGCGCCCGCTTATGGGGGAGATGGCACTCGCCGTGGAGCGCATCAATGCCAGCGATCGTCCGGTTCTTTCCATCGACATGCCCAGTGGTATCGATGCCGACACGGGCTTACGCCAGGGTATGGCTGTGCGGGCCGACTGGACACTGCCGATAGCGGCCTGCAAATGGGGGCATTGGCTTGGCGATGGACCGGAACATGCCGGTTGTCTGCTGTCTGCTGCGGATATTGGCATCGCCCCTGAGACGATTCTGGCCGCTTATCGGGCCTGTCCCGACGGGGTACGAAATGCAGAGGTTGTCGGGGAGGAACATCTGGCCATGGCCTGGCCTGAAAGAGCTCATCGCGCCCACAAGGGAGACTTTGGCCATCTGACGATTCTTGGCGGTTCGACGGGTTATGCGGGCGCCCCACAGCTGGCGGCGCTGGGCGCGCTGGCTGGAGGTGTCGGACTGGTCAGCATTGTCTGCCCGACATCGGTCTGGCCGGTAATCGCCGCCGGCATCAGGGAGGCCATGGTTCATCCGCAGAACGAAGCAAGCCTGCAACTGGCCCGCCGCAGCGATGCGTGCGTGGCCGGACCCGGTTGGGGGCTTAAGGAGGATGTGCCACTTGCTTCGCTTCTGCAATGGGATCTTCCGTTGGTGCTGGATGCCGATGCGCTCAATCGCGTTGCTCGCTCTCGGGAACTCCAACAGTTGCTTGCGCAGCGCGGGGGCTGGACTGTACTGACACCTCATGCAGGTGAGGCGGCTCGTCTGCTTGATTGTACACCGGCGGAGATTGAACGGGAACGCAGGGAACGTGCGCTCAGATTGGCTGATCGTTTTGGCTGCTGGGTCGTGCTTAAGGGGGCGGAGACACTTGTGGTCTCACCTGAAGGACGGATGCTGCTTTCCCATCATGGCTCCCCCAATTTGGCCACGGGCGGAACGGGGGATGTGCTTGCCGGGCTTGTTGGAATGCAATTGGCCTACGCCAAGCGTCGAAGGATCGGGGATCCGATGCACTGTGTGGCGGCAGCCGTGGCCCTGCATGGTTTAGCTGGTGAGAAGGAAGGCTGGCACACGTCTTCCTCGCTCACCGAGACCATTGCACGCATTCGCCAGCGCCTCGAAAGGGGAGTGCCCTGGACATTGCTCTGCAGTGATGATAGAAAAGCAAATAAAGGGAGGAAAACATGAGACGTGCAGAGCTTCCTCTTTCACCACGTCTGACGATCTACCGCTGGCGCGCGCCTATGGTGGCCAGCCTGGCGCACCGGGTCAGCGGCCTTGTGCTCGTGGCCTCAGTGCCGATGTACCTCTGGTTCCTTGAAGGACTCACCGGTGATCAGGCCTCTTTCATGCATATGCAGCAGGTTTTGCACAGCCTGGTTGGCCAGTTGGCGCTATGGTTGGTGGGGCTTGCATGGTTCTATCACCTCGTCAATGGCATCCGCTTTCTTTTCGTGGACGCCGGCTGGCTGGAGACGCGAGAAGGCATGCGAGTTTCCGCCCGGTTCGTATTGCTGGCTTCTTTCGCCTTTGCCTTGCTGATCGGGGTGTTGCTGTGAGACTCAAGGATCCGGGCGTGGGCCGGAACGGCTTTGGTGACTGGCTCTGGCAGCGTATCAGTGCCGTGTCGCTGGTGTTGCTGCTGCCGCTTCCGCTTGCCCTCGTGTTTTCGGTTTATGCCGGTTCAACTGATCAGCAGGCGGCACTGGATCTGCTTGACAGCCTGCCCGCACGCATCATGCACACCTTGCTCATTGCGGCCCTGCTTGCGCATGGCTACATCGGGCTTAAGGTGATTATACAGGATTATGTGCATCATGTCGGTCTTCGGGTCTCCATGCTGGGGGGCTTGTTGCTGGCCATGGCGGCCTTTGGTACCTGGTGGATGGCCATCGTCTGGGCCTGGGGGGGATGATTGGTGGCTTATCTGTCGACAGAGAAGGTTGAGCATCATTTTTTTGATGTCGTGATTATCGGCTCCGGAGGCGCTGGCATGCGCTGCGCCCTGCAGCTTGCCGAGGCAGGTCAGCGGGTGGCCGTAGTGACCAAGGTGTTGCCAACGCGCTCGCATACCGTTGCCGCCCAGGGTGGCATCAATGCGGCATTGGGCAATGTGCTGTCCGATCACTGGTTGTGGCACATGTACGATACCGTCAAGGGATCCGACTATCTCGGTGATCAGGATGC
>RFGS01000006.1 GCA_003695905.1 Zetaproteobacteria bacterium
GCATGCACGGTCATCAAACGGACATTTCCGACCGGATCCTCTTCCTCAGCGCGGTCGGAAGCCAGAAATACATGCTGAAGAAAATCCTTCAATCGGCCCCCGCCCTCGCAATGCCGAAGCCACCAGCGGCGCAACTCCATGACGTTGGCCATGCGCCTTTCCTCTTCCTGTTCATCCGAACAGTCCTCGCGAATAGCCTGCTCAAGTCCCGTCTCATGCAGTAGCGCATCAAAGGCATCATCCGGCTCACCGTGGCTAAAACGATGCTCGATCATGGCCATCATTTCACCAAAGGAACGCAACGTATGCGCACGCTTGTGTCTGAGCTCGGGGTGCATGCAGGCATCAAACAGCGAGCAGCGCTGCTCGCTGGCAAAATCGGCCAACGCCCCCAGCGCCTTGTCACCAATGCCTCGCCGTGGTTTCCCGATGGCTCGCATGAACGCAAGATCATCGGCTGGATTGTGAACCAAGCGCAGATAAGCAAGTACGGACTGGATCTCGGAGCGATCAAAGAAGGATAACCCTCCGCTTACATGGTAGGGAATGTCAGCATCACGCAGGGCCATTTCCATCTGCCTTGATTGATGTGAAGCTCGATAAAGGACGCAAAAGTCTTCCCATTTCGCCCCTGCGACTCTTTTGGCCCGGATATCCGTGGCCACCCTGGCTGCTTCCTCTTCCGGGGTAGCACACTCCCAGATTCTCACGGGCTTGCCCGGCCCAAGATTGGAACGCAATGTCTTACCCAGGCGTTCACTGTTGTTGGCAATAAGGGAATTCGATGCCTTCAGGATGGAACCCGTGGAACGATAATTCTCTTCAAGGCGGATGACGGTCAGGGACGGGTAATCCTGCTCCAACTGGAACAGGTTCCTTACCTCCGCACCTCGCCAACCATAGATGGACTGATCATCGTCCCCAACAACGGTCAAGTTCCCATCAGCCGGCACCAAAAGCCTGACCAGTTCATATTGGATGCGACTAGAGTCCTGATATTCATCGACGAGAAAATGTCTTGTACGCATGCGCCAAAGAGATCGGACATCATCGTTTTCCTTCAGCAAACGAATCGGCAACACCATCAGGTCATCGAAGTCGACGGCGTTCATGCGCTGGAGCAAGGCATCATAGCGCTGCCGGAACAAGTTGACGCGCTCGGCCTGATCCTCGCTCAACAAGCCATTCTTCAATGAAGAAATCTGTCTGAGCAAGTGGTCGATCTGCGTGGCGTCAGCCGGCAATCTCATATCGGCAAGAACCGTACGCAAGGCTGATTTCTGCTCACCTGGACCATAAACGGTGAGTTGATCGGTTCGTTCCACGAGCGATGCGTGTTCTCGAACCATCATCAATCCAAGCGCATGGAATGTACAGATGCGCAGCTTTCGGGCGCTCTCTCCCAAACGTCCAAGCAAGCGTTCGCGCATTTCCTTGGCAGCCTTGTTTGTAAAGGTGACAGCTGTAATCGCATCTTCGGGCACATCACGTTCGATCAGGGCTGCAATCCGCTCGGTAATCACTCGCGTCTTCCCGGAACCTGCACCAGCCAACACCAGCAAGGCCCCTCCTCGATGATGGACCGCACGATATTGGGATTCATTGAGAGAGAATTGACTCATGGGCGCGCAAACCTAAGCATCCGCGACCCCGATGAAAAGCACGCAGCAATGATGACATGGTGCCTGCTCCATCATGGAAGTTGATCTATAATGGGATCCGATGAGTCTGCAAAAGAAAGTCCCGCACTTGCGAATCCCGGATCATATCTTTCGGGAATACGATATCCGCGGCATTGTCGGACATGAATTTGACCAGGACTTTTCCTATCGTCTGGGAAGAATTCTGGTCTCTTACCCAGAGATCCCAGCAGGCCCTTTTGTCGTCGGTCGTGATGTCCGACTTTCAGGGCCAAAATTGCAGCAGTCCCTGATCGAGGGGATTTGCGACGGCGGAAGAGACGTGCTGGATATTGGCATCTCACCGACCCCCCTCGCCTATTTCGCAGCCTTCACGTGCCAGGTTGCCGGATGCATCCATGTTACGGCTAGCCACAATCCTCCAGAGTACAATGGCTTCAAGATCATGCTCGGCCGGCATCCGATGCATGGCAAGGACATTCTCAGGCTACGCAAGCGTATGCATGAACCCCTTTCAGCACCCCAAGGCAAAACCGGGACAGTAAGCAAGGTCGATCTCTCAGACGCATACATGGTGCATGTACTGAAAGACTGTTCACTGAAACATCCGCTGAAGATTGCCATTGATGCCGGTAACGGACCGGCGGGACTTCTGGCCGCTCCATTGTATCGCAGGCTCGGCTGTCGGGTCATCGAACTGTTCTGCGATCCCGACGGGACCTTTCCTCACCATCACCCCGATCCAAGCCGCGATGAAAACCTTCAGGAATTGAGGAAGACCGTTCTGGACGAAGGCTGTGATTTGGGTATCGCCTTCGATGGAGATGGTGACCGCATCGGTGTCGTAGACGGGAAAGGCCGCATCCTGCGTAACGACATGCTCCTGTTACTGCTGGCCCGCTCGATCCTCAAGCAACATCCTGGCGCCACCATCATCGGTGAAACCAAATGCTCTCAATTGCTCTACGATGATATTCGCCTTCACGGCGGAAGAGCCATCATGTGGCGGGCCGGGCATTCTCCGATCAAGGCAAAGATGCAGGAAACGGGTGCCCTACTTGCCGGAGAGATGACTGGCCACATCTTCTTCGCGGACCGATACTTTGGTGTCGATGATGCTGTCTATACCGGCGCCAGGCTCATGCAACTGATCGCCAATGCAGGACAGTCTCTTGCCACCTTGATGGACAAGCTCCCTGCCAGCATAAGCACCCCGGAGATCCGCCGATACTGCCCAGATGAGATCAAATTCCGTATCGTGGAGGAAGCCATCCACCATTTCCGCAGCATGGGGTATCAGATCGTCGATATCGACGGCTTGCGCCTCCAGTTTGAGCATGGATGGGCCCTTCTGCGAGCTTCAAACACCCAGCCAGCCCTAGTCCTTCGCTTCGA
>RFGS01000001.1 GCA_003695905.1 Zetaproteobacteria bacterium
CAGCAGTCCTTATGCATCTGAATGGGAGGACAGGGAACATCCCCGTAGGAGCAGAACACGCAGCAGTCGCCTGTCTTGGGCTTGAGCAGTGCATGGCAGGCCTCACACTCGTAAAACCACTGGCAGGCATCAGTGGGCATGGTTTCCTTCTTTTGGTGCCCGCACTCGGGGCAGGTGATCGTGGATTCGGCGATGAATTCAGGGCTCATGGCGTTCCTTTCTGAACAAGGCATAAATGGTAAGGCCGACAAAAAATGCCAGGGCCGGCATCAGCACAACATCAAGATACCCCGCCCAGGCAGCTAATCCGACAGCACCGAGCAGAACAATGAGAATGGGTGTAAAGCAGCACAAGGCAGCAATAACGGTGCCGATAACACCGGCCTTAAGATGCGCGGAACGCTTCATGTTGGCCCCGGTGCCATCTTAGCCAGCAGATTCGGCAAGGCCAGCAACATCAGCGCCAAACCGGCCAGCAGCCAGAGCATAACAGGTCTCTTCGGTGGGCAGCCGGCACATTGACTTTTGCCTCGCCAATGCTTCCAGACGGCCCAAGCGATCAGGGCAAGGGTGAGGATAGCGAACAGAGGGCGATACGGCTCCATAGCGATGAATGTCGAGGCGGAACCCATGCCCAGCAGAACGGCGATGAGCGGGCCGATGCAGCAGGCGGAAGCCAGAAAGCCGGTGACCAGGGCACCAAGCAAAGGAATGGTTGTGCGAGCTTTTCTGTCCATGGTCCGCAGTCTGCACTCCGTACCATGGTACGGAGTCAAGCGTCGGTATCCGTTTTCAGTGTTTTGATGATCGCGCAGGCGGGATCAGTCGCGCTTTCGCATTGGAGGATAAGCGATTCCAGCACCTCGGCCATGCGGGAAAGCTCCGCGATGCGCTCGCGGATATCGGCCAGCTTATCGCTCGCCAGTTCGCGCGCTGCCCGGCACGCGACGGGGTCGCTCGCATCGTCGTTTTGTTGCAGCAGAACACGGATTTCGGCAAGCCTGAAGCCCACGACCTTGGCACGACGGATGAACCGCAGGCGAGCCAGATCCTCCGCATCATAGCGCCGGATGCCGCCGGAAGGCCTCGCCGGCGTGCGAAGCAGACCACATCGCTGATAATAGCGCACGGTTTCCACATTCACGCCTGCCATGCGGGCCAATTGACCGATGGTCATGTTCCTTCCCCGCTTCATATCCGCCCTCCGGTATGAAAGCTTTCCATGAATGCACACCCAGAGCGCCTCATTCGGTGAGGTATTCCACATCCAGGCAAGTGGCCATGGCCGCGAGCTCAATGATCTCCCTGCTGTAGGCAAAGCCTTCCCCGATCACCGCGCCCTCGATATAGCAATCATCACCAACCAACCTTATCGTCACGCGTCCACCCTGCTGAGCGTTGTAGAAATCCGCAATCGCCATCTCAAGCATGCCTATTTGCCAAGCCCTTCTTTCGTTTTTTCTCCCATGCCGTGACACATGCCCCATTCACCCGTTCGTTTCCGGCTGTGCTTGTCAAATCACGGTACACGGCTTGATACATGCTTGCAACAGAAAATACGGATCGACAGGCAGGGGCAGTTACGACTTGAGGCCGGCTCACCAACGGTGCCGCGGACAAACGCTGTCGCCGGCATCAAAAATGAAAGAATCCGCCGATGTAAGGTCCCTGGAACGTCGTATCCCAGAAAACCCCGGAACCATCCAGCTTGATGTTCAGCGAACGATAACCCCCATAAATCCCGATCATCGGCAGCATACCGGAAAGAACTCAACATCGACCGTTGGCGAATCGTAACCATGAGGCCACAATCGGAGCATGAGAGCGATACCCATCATCGGCGTGGCCGCGATCCTGTTCGACGAGCGTCGGCGCGTGCTGCTGCTTTTACGCGAGAACAAGCCAGATATCGCCTTCCCGGATCACTGGACCCTTGTCGGAGGCCATGTTCGTCCGGGGGAAACACCCGATCGGGCCATGGAAAGGGAAATGCGCGAGGAAATTGGCCTGGTGCCCCGGGTCTGGCCCTGGCTATGCTACAATCGCCTCGACCCTCCGAACACCTGGGTCAGACAACATCTGTATTACGGCTTCCTGCACCATGATGCAGACATTCGCCTTGGGGAAGAAATCGCCTACCGCTGGGTTCCCATCAGACATCTGAACCGCTATCGCATCGGTTTTCGTTTCGACGAACCCATCGTTCTGCTCTGGCGCGCCCAGCCATGGCTGGCGTCGTGACATTTCCACGCCATTTCTCTAGCCTTGCCATGACCATGCGAAAGCGATTCTCAGGCAGTATCACGATCATCGGCCTGTTCATGACGGCTGCCATCGTCGTTCATCCAGCACAGGCCGGAGAAAAGATCGTGGCCGGAGAGGCCCAAAAACATATGATCAAGGCACCGGAGATCGATTTCGAACATCTGAGGGATCCATTCCAATCCTACCTGGAGATCGTTCGGCAACGCCTTGCTGAAAAGCGGAAAGCCCTGACCCAGACCAACCGGCCCAGGGAGCCCCTGGAAGCCTTTGATCTCTCCGCATTGAAACTCGTCGCCATCTATCGCATGGGCAACAAGCAAGTAGCCATGGTGGAAGATACAACGGGCAAGGGCTATGTCGTCCGTCCTGGCAGCCATATTGGCCAGAACGGCGGAAAAGTGGTCCGGATTGAGAAAGATGCCATTGTCATCGTGGAAAAGGCCGTTGCTCCCAACGGAGACATCGTCGATCGCGAGGTGCGCATGACGATCAAGGAAGTCAATGAGCCAGCCGGTTAAACCTCTGAGCAAAGCTCAAATCCGGCGACTTTTCGAGCATCTTGCCGCCATTGATCCCGAACCGAAAACGGAGCTGAACTATTCCACGCCCTTTGAATTGCTCGTGGCCGTCATCCTGTCGGCCCAATCAACGGACGTCGGGGTTAACAAGGCAACTCGAAGACTCTTTGCCGTGGCCAACACCCCCGAGGCCATGCTGGAACTGGGCGAGGAGGGGCTGAAGCGCTACATAGCCACTCTGGGCCTATATAACAACAAGGCCAAGAACATCATCGCCACCTGCGAAAAGCTGTTGCAGCAGCATGGGGGTGAGGTCCCGAAAAACCGGAAGGATCTGGAGGCCCTTCCGGGCGTGGGACGCAAGACGGCCAACGTCGTGCTCAATGTTTTGTATGGCGAACCGACCGTTGCCGTTGACACCCATATCTTTCGCGTGGCCAACCGAACAGGCCTGGCGCCTGGGAAAACCCCGCGACAGGTGGAGGAAGGACTGATACGTGTCATTCCGAAGGAATACCTGCGTCATGCACATCATTGGCTTGTGCTTCACGGCCGTTACATCTGCACGGCTCGCAAGCCCAAATGTGCCTCCTGCCCGATCGCCGATGAATGCAACTGGCCTGACAAATCCATACCGATGCACTAAATCCAAAACTCGGCTAGCGTTCCGTCCATGAAAATCTTCCGTTCCTGGCAGCCAGTACCGCCATCCTGGCGCGGTGGCGCCATCACCGTTGGCAATTTTGACGGCGTACATCTCGGCCACGAACAGATCATTGCCGAGACCCGCGGTCATGCGCTGGAAATCCAGGGACCGGCCATTGCCGTGACCTTTGAGCCGCATCCAAGAGCTGTGCTCTTTCCCGACGAAGCACCAAGACGCCTGTGCCATCTGCACGAGCGTCTCGAACTGCTCGCCCGCTGCGGTCTGGATGCCACTCTTCTGCTGCACTTCACGCGACAGCTGGCGGTCTGGACAGCCGAAACCTTCATCCGCCAACTTCATGCAACACTCGGTTTCCGGCACATCCATGCCGGCTACGATTTTGCCTTCGGCCGTGACCGCAGCGGCGATGCGCGACTGTTGCGTCGCATGGGAGATGATCTGGGGTTCACGGTCAGTATCGCACAGGCCTTTGAGCTGGAAGGCGCTATCGTATCCTCAAGCCGGATACGCTCAGCCATAGAAGCAGCCGATTTCCGGCTTGTCGAGAAGCTGTTGGGGCGCCCTTACAGCATTTCCGGACATGTCGGCCATGGTGATAAGCGCGGACAACAACTCGGTTTCCCAACGGCCAACCTCAACATCAAGGATCTAGCCCATCCACCCGTCGGCATCTATGCGGTCAAGGCCTCGACAAAGGAGTGGACATGGAACGGAGCCGCCTACCTGGGATTCCGGCCAACATTCGGTGGCCGAACGCTGGTGCTGGAGACACATGTTTTCGACGATCATCCGGACCTCTACCGGAAGCGCCTTACCGTCACCTTCATCGAGCGCGTCCGCGAGGACAGGGCCTATTCAAGCGCCGAGGCTCTGTCCCGCCAGATCCAGGAGGACTGCCGCATCGCCCGGCTTATTCTCGATCGCTGGGATGCCGAGCATGCTGGATCCCGGCAGCATCCATGACGAAGCTCTGATTTTTCCCTATGCTTCGGCAGCCAAACTGAACACGGGAGCAGATGGTGTCCGACAAAGAATTCGATTACCGACAAACCATTTTTCTGCCGAAAACGGATTTTCCGATGCGTGGCAACCTTCCCCGCAATGAACCCAGTCGCCTGCAGCGCTGGGAGGACAGGAAGCTCTATTCGGCCATCCGCGAGGCCAGGGCTGGCCGGGAAAAGTTCATCCTGCATGACGGGCCGCCATACGCAAACGGCAACATTCACATCGGACATGCGGTCAACAAGGTTCTCAAGGACATCATTGTTCGGAGCAGAACCATGATGGGCTATGACGCCCCCTATGTCCCCGGTTGGGACTGCCACGGGCTGCCCATCGAACTCAAGGTTGAAGAAGCCTTCAAGAAACAAGGCAAGTCATCCATTGATGATGCTGAGTTTCGCTCAGCCTGCCGAGGCTACGCGGCCGACCAGATTGACATCCAGCGGGATGAATTCAAGCGACTGGGCGTCATCGGCGACTGGGAAAACCCCTACATCACAATGGATTTCCGTTTTGAAGCGGACACGATCCGCGAACTTGGCCGCTTCTTCCTGAACGGCGGCCTCTACAAGGGTGCCAAGCCCGTGCACTGGTGCATATCATGCTCGACAGCATTAGCCGAGGCCGAAGTCGAATATGAGGAGCACACCTCGCATTCCATCTACGTCAAGTTTGCCGCTGGCGAAAGCCTTGTGGATCTTGACCCAGCTCTTACCGGCACCGTCTCCATGGTCATCTGGACGACAACCCCCTGGACCATTCCGGCCAACCTGGCCATTGCCGTCGGTCCGGACATCGAGTATGCGGCCATTCGCATCACGGAAGCCGATGAAAACGACAATCTTGAAGAAGGCGAGATCCTGATCATTGCCGAGGAGCTGCGCGAGGATGTTATGCGTGCCATCAAGGCCCAGGGCGAGGTCGTTGCCCGGATTGCCGGCAGCAGGCTTGAACATCGTCGCTTTCGTCATCCCTACCTGGATCAGGAGGCCCCGGTTCTCATTGGCGATCATGTGACCCTGGATGCAGGCACCGGCTGCGTGCATACAGCGCCAGGACACGGTCAGGAAGACTATGAGATCGGAACGCGCTATGGGCTGCCCGCCTACAATCCCGTTGATGACCGAGGCTTCTTCAAGCCGGGAACCCCCATCGTCGAGGGGCGGCATATCCTTCAAGCCAACGAAGAGATCATCGGGCATCTGCAGACCTGCGGGGCCCTTTTAAACCGCGCGAGCATCAGACACGCCTATCCGCATTGCTGGCGATGCCATAACCCCCTGATCTTCCGCGCCACCCCACAATGGTTCATTTCCATGGAGGCCAACGAGTTGCGCAGCAAAGCCCTGCAGGCCATCTCGGACACGCGCTGGATGCCCGACTGGGGCGAAAACCGCATCCGTGCCATGGTGGAAAACAGACCTGACTGGTGTATATCTCGCCAGAGAAACTGGGGCGTACCCATCGCCATCATCAGCTGCATGGATTGCGGATCCTCCGGCATCATGAGCGAGGACATCTTCGAGAACATCGCCAAGGCCGTGGAACGTCACGGAGCAGATGTATGGTTTGCGCGCGATGCAGCCAGCTTTCTGCCACCGGAAAGCCATTGTCCGGACTGTGGCGGCAAGCACTTCCATAAGGAAACCGATATCCTCGACGTATGGTTTGATTCCGGAAGTACGCATGCGTGTGTGCTGGAACGGCGCCAAGAATTGCAGAGTCCGGCCGACCTGTATCTGGAGGGATCCGATCAGCATCGTGGCTGGTTTCAGTCTTCACTGCTCGAATGCGTGGGTACCCGCGGCAGGGCGCCGTTCAAGGGCGTGCTGACCCATGGCTTCGTTGTTGATCAGCAGGGCAACAAGATGTCCAAGTCTCGCGGCAATGTTGTTGCGCCACAGAAGGTTATTGAGCAGATGGGCGCGGACATTCTCCGTCTTTGGGTGGCTGCCTCGGATTATTCAGGCGATATCCGCATTTCCGACACGATCCTGAAACAGCTGGCCGAATCCTACAGGCGTATACGCAACACGATCCGCTTTTTGCTCGGCAACCTGGCCGATTTCGACCCAGAGCGTCATGGCCTGCCCGTGGATAGCCGAAAGCCCCTGGATCGCTGGGCCATGCACAGGTTGGCTAGGCTCAGCAAGCAAGTGCTTGAGGCCTATGAAGATTACCAGTTCCATCGCATCCATCAGGAACTCCATCACTTCTGCACCGTGGACCTAGGCGGATTCTACCTGGATGTGCTCAAGGACCGATTATACTGCGATGCTCGGGACAGCCACCGTCGTCGTTCAGCACAGTCCACGCTGCACGACCTCGCCAACACAATCATCCGTCTGATCGCACCGATCATTCCGTTCACAGCCGATGAGGCCTGGGAGCATTTTGCCGGAGCAGGCGCAGGGGATATCCATCTCGAGACCTTTATCGACATACCGCCCGTCTCCATCGATGAGGAAGCTTGGTCGCGCTTCTTCCAGGTGAGGGAACAGGTCAATGCCAAGCTGGATGAGGCCAAGAAAGACAAGCGCATCGGCTCTTCCATGGCCGCGCATGTCATCGTTCCAGAACTTGATCCTGGGTTTGCCGAAGCCATCGAGGAAAGCTTCGAGCAGTTGCTGATCGTCGCGCGCGTCGAGCCCGGCCAGGAACTGGAGGTATTCCCGGCCCAAGGATGCAAGTGTCCTCGTTGCTGGAACATCGCGCAGCCAGCTGATGCCAGTCATCCCGTGCATGACAAGCTTTGCCAACGATGCTTCGAGGTGGTCACAGGCTGAAGGCACAGCCCGGCCGACGCTTCAATTTGCTTAGCCACCTGATCATGGTGGCGCCGGCCATGGCTGGCAGTATTTGGCTGCTGATGCTGTCGGATCGGCCCATCGAATACGTGGCTACATCCATCTACGGACTCATGCTCATCCAGTTGTTCGTTGCCTCAAGCCTTCATCATGGCCTTTCCCATCGGACCGAACACAACCGCTGGCAAAAACTGGATCATATCTCCATCTATCTGATGATAGCCGGAAGCTATACCCCCTTTTGTTTGCTTGCCCTGCAAGGCGCTTGGGGCTGGAGCCTGTTGGGCATCATCTGGGGGCTTGCCGCTGTCGGCCTCCTGCTCGATGCGCTCCACCGGGAAGGTGATGAACGCCACAAGCAACTGTTGCTTTATCTTGCCATGGGCTGGCTCATCCTCATTGCAATCAGACCGCTCAACCATGCACTGAGCCATGGCGAAATGATTTGGCTGGTCACTGGAGGTCTTCTGTACAGTGCGGGTGTCTTCTTCTTTGTTCAAGATGAGCGTTGGCCTTGGGCGCATGGCGCTTGGCATATGTTTGTCATCGCCGGTGCCGCATCTCACTACATTGCCATCTCCATGCTCTTGTAGACGCCGCCCATGCATGCTCTAGGCTTGTCCTCATGAACCTCAAACGTCGAACCTGGAGTCAGATTGCCCTGTTCTCGCTGTTGATCGCTGCTGACCAGATCAGTAAATGGTGGGTCGAGCAACAGCCTCCATTCTGGCAGCAGATCGTGATTCCAGGCTTTTTCAGTCTGGTTAAAGCTCATAATTTCGGCGTCGCATTCTCCATGCTGGCCGACTGGGGACACGAATGGCGCACCGGACTGCTGCTGGGACTGACCTTGGGCATTGCGCTGGCTTTGCTGGCTTGGTGGTGGAAGGAAAGGCGTCGCAAGGGATGGACGTCATGGCTGCTGACCCTGGTGCTTGCCGGAGCAATCGGCAACATTTGGGATCGCACTCAATTAGGCTATGTGGTTGATTTTATAGATGTTTATATCAATCTCGCTGGAGATGAATATCACTGGCCGGCGTTCAATATCGCCGATTCCTGCATTACCATCGGCGTCATCGGTCTGATCCTGGTCCAGTGGAGAGGGAGGCATCGTTAGTCGTCCGCGGGCAGACGTTCGCTCGTATCAGGGATGAAGACGCCCTGCTCGGAGATGATCGCCGTTACATTCTGAAAGGGAGTCACATCAAAAGCCGGATTACAACTTCCAATGCCCTGTGCAGCCAGACGGACACGGCGCATGCTCCCATGTTCATCCATACCCTCGACTTCCAGCAATTCTTCCTCGCCGCGCTCCTCAATCGGAATGGCTCGACCGCTGCCAAGCTTCATGTCAAACGTACTTGAAGGAGCCGCCACATACATCGGAATGCCGTGCTCACTGGCAGCCAGACTCAGGGCATAGGTGCCGATCTTGTTGGCCACATCTCCGTTGCGCGCGATACGGTCTGCCCCCACGACAATGGCATCGACTTCACCTCTGGACATCATCCAGGCAGCGGC
Source organism: Zetaproteobacteria bacterium (assembly GCA_003695905.1). GTDB lineage: Bacteria > Pseudomonadota > Zetaproteobacteria > Mariprofundales > Mariprofundaceae > J005. The sequence continues at coordinate 8,784 of RFGS01000001.1, forward strand.
ACCATCAGCCAGTAGCGCGCAGGATAAGCCTTCCTGAACCATCTCCCAGGCCGTGAGCCGCGATCCCTGCAATCGCGGGCGTGTTTCATCCACCCACACATGCAGGCGTTCCCCTTCACGATGCAGGGTATACATGCCGGCGGTCGCAGTACCCCAATCGACGGCAGCCAGCCAGCCGGCATTGCAATGGGTCAGAATCCGCTGCCCACCCCTGGCCAAGTATTCAGCCATGATCTCCCCAATCCTTCGGTTGGCCCTGACTTCCCGGTCAGCATAGTCATTGGCCAGCTCGATCAATTGCTTGCCACTCAGCCCCTCGGCGACGGCCTGCTCGAGCACATCACAGGCATGAAACAGATTCACTGCCGTAGGTCGGGTACGCCGGAACCGCGGCAACCAGTATTTGAAGAAGCAGGATCGATCAAAAGACCCTGCCAGCGCCAACCCGTATGCAGCCGCAGCACCAATGGTCGGCGCCCCGCGGACAGCCATGGTTTCTATGGCCTTGGCCAGATCCTCCGGATCCTGCGTGAATGTTTTCTCAAAACGGAAAGGCAGCAGACGCTGATCAATCCAACAGACACAGCCGCTTCCCTGATGCCATTCGACAGCCCGGTGGGCCACTCCCTCAACCAGCATGCTCAGCTCCGCAGCTTGCGCAGCACGCCCTCAAGTTCCCGTGGACTCGTATAGCGGATACGCAACTCACCTGTGCCATTGCGTCGGAAGATCAATTGAACGGGCAAGCCAAGCTTCCTTTCCAGTTCCTCCTGGAGCGCCTTTACATCGGCATCCTGCTCGCGTTTTGCGGGCTTGGCGGCCGTCTCTGCTGCACGCTTTGCCTCGCGCTCCATCTGCCTCGCACTCCAGCCCCGTTCCACGCATTGCCGGGCCAGGGACTCGGCGCGACGACGATCCAGGCCCACCAAGGGTCGGGCCTGCCCCATCGAAATCTCGCGTTTTTCTATCATTTCCTGCACAGTCTCTGGAAGCTGAAGCAAACGAATTGTGTTGCTGACATGAACCCTTGAAACCCCGATCCGTTCGGCTACCTGCTGCTGCGTGCAGCCGAATTCATCCATCATGCGCTTGTAAGCTCTGGCGGATTCAATGGCCGTGAGATCATCCCGCTGTTCATTCTCGATGATGGCCAGTTCAAGTGCCTGAAGATCATCGACCTCCTTGATCACCGCCGGTATCTCGAGAAGACCGGCTGCCTGCGCTGCCCGCCAGCGCCGCTCACCGGCGATCAATTCATATGCGCCATCGCCCATCGGACGGACCAGGATCGGCATCAGCACCCCTTCGCGACGCACAGATGCGGTCAACTGATGGAGCTCCGCATGATCGAAACGAGTCCGTGGCTGAAACCGATTGGGCATGATCTTGGAAACCGGGATTCTAGTCGCTTGGTCGAGGACCTCCCTGGAAGGCTCATCAGCCAACAGGGCACTGAGCCCCCTGCCCAATCCACGTTTCTGCTTCTGGTGACTCATCGTGAAACCTCCTCTTGGGCCAGGAATAGGGCATGGCGCTGCATCAGCTCCCGGGCAGCGGCCAGATAGGCCTGGGCCCCTTTCGAGCGAATGTCGTGGTGCATCACCGGCACCCCAAAACTGGGCGCCTCGGACAAGCGAACATTCCGTGGAATGACCTGCTCATAGACCTGCGATCCAAAGTACTCCCTAACCTCTTTTTCAACCTGCACCGCAAGATTGTTTCGTCGGTCAACCATAGTTAGCAAGATGCCGTCAATGGTCAATTGTGGATTCAGGCTTCTCCGAATGCGGCGAATCGTTTCCAGCAACTGCGTTAGTCCTTCTAGGGCGTAAAACTCTGTCTGCAAGGTGATCAGCACTCGATCGGCTGCAGTGAGCGCATTCACGGTGAGCAGGTTCAGTGCCGGAGGACAATCAATAATGACGTAATCATATGAAGGTCCGGGAAAGCCCTGAAAGGCTCGATACAATCTGTGCTCGCGCTGCGCCTTCTCGACCAACTCCACCTCCGCGCCAGCAAGGTCCATGCTTGCAGGAATCAGTGATAGGCCCTCGAAGGCGGTCTCGACAACAGCCTCTTGCAATGGCCGGTCCTCAACCAGCACATGATACAAGCCCACCTCCACCTCGCGCTTATCGATGCCGAGGCCCGAACTTGCATTGCCTTGCGGATCGAGATCAAGCAACAGGACGCGTTGATCCAAGGCAGCCAGCGAGGCCGCTAGGTTTACGCTGCTGGTGGTCTTGCCAACACCACCTTTCTGATTGGCCACGGCAATCACAGGGCCGATCCGCTCATGTTTCACGTGAAACCTCCCTATTCGCAGGCTCGCGTTGGTAGCGGCGAATACACAATAGGGCCTCACCAGCACCAATCTGACAATCCCCGATATGGCTCCAACCACGCACACGGGCAATGGACGACTGACGGGGAACGATCAATATGGCTGTACCAGAAGGTTTCACATGCCGGCAACAGGCATCCAACAACCATGCTTGTTCGGCAACGGCCCGAGCGACAAGCACATCGGCTTCAAGCGGTGCGAGCTTGCGGATATCATCATCAAACACCTCGGCGTTCAGACCAAACGTGCGAACGATATGCCGCAGAAATTCCGCGCGTTTCTTCCTGCGTTCCACAAGCAATCCATGCAGGCCCGGCTCTTCCAGCAACAGGGGAACGCCTGGAATACCCATACCGCTTCCTACATCCAGCAGGCGCCCCTTTTTCGGTATCCAGACATTCATAGCCAGCGACGGGTTAACAAATCGCTGCATCAGGGTATGAACGTCCTCTGCGGCCGTCAGATTGAGGGCCTTTCTGAATCGCAGAATTTCCTTGCAATAACTCTCAATCAAGCTCTTTCACCATGCAGATGAAGGATGAGTGAGCTGATCGCAGCAGGTGTGACGCCAGGAATTCTGGCAGCCTGCCCCAAGGTGCGCGGCCTGCATTCACTCAGCCTCTGCCTGCATTCGATGCTCAAGCCTTGAACTGAAGAGAAATCAAAATGATCCGGAATGAGCTGCCCTTCAAGCTTCCTGAAACGTTCAATATCCTGCTGCTGCTTTTCCAGGTATCCCTCATAATGAATCATGGCCAATAAGGTTGCCTGCTCCCTCGGTCGCATGGATGCCGCGCCATCAATTAACCGCAAAACCTTATCGGCATCAACGTCCGGACGATGGTAATAGGAAGCCAATGGCATTCCTTGAGGCGGCACTGGCAGGCCCAGCCTCTGCAAACGAGCCCGCCATGACGGACCGGTACCAACAAACATCGTGCGAACATCTTGCATGGCATGTTCTATGCTATCCCTGTAACGATCATGCCATCGAGTACGTTCCTCATCATACAGACCCAGCCTTATGGCATCTTCGCCCAGACGTATTTCAGCATTGTCCTCTCGCAGATGGAGGCGGAACTCTGCGCGGGAAGTAAACATCCTGTACGGCTCCATAACCCCACGCGTCACCAAGTCATCAACCATAACCCCCAGATAGGCGACCGACCTGTCGGGAACCCAGCTCTCCAGATCAAGTGCGCGAGCCGCCGCATTGATGCCTGCCAGCAGGCCCTGTGCTGCAGCCTCCTCATAGCCTGTCGTGCCATTGATTTGTCCGGCATGAAACAGACCTCTGACCTTCTTAGTCTCCAGAGTTGGCAGCAGCTCAGTGGGGTCGACATAGTCATATTCAATGGCATAGCCCGGCCGGATGATTTGCGCATGCTCAAGCCCCTCGATGGAGCGGATGAATAACCACTGCACATCCAAGGGCAAGGATGTGGATACACCATTGGGATAAATCTCCTCATGGTCCCTGCCTTCCGGTTCGAGAAAGATCTGATGCCCCGTTTTATCAGGAAAACGGACAACCTTGTCCTCGATACTCGGGCAATACCTTGGACCCGTAGCCTGGATGTCGCCTGAATACATAGGCGACCGATGCAAATTCTTACGAATAATCTCATGTGTGTGCTCATTGGTTCGAGTCACAGCACAAGCCAATTGATCCTGCAGAACCTCACTCACATGCATGCTGAAAGGCCAGGCATCCAAATCTCCAGGTTGAGACTCAAGTGAATCCCACCTGATGGATCGTCGATCAAGTCTAGGTGGGGTTCCTGTCTTCAGACGCCCGAGACGAAACTCGCGTCGGTACAGCTCATCGGTTAACGAGTTGACCGCCGCGTCCCCGAAGCGACCGGCAGGAATTTTGCTTTCGCCAATATGGATCAGACCGCCCAAGAACGTACCAGTTGTCAACACAACAGCTTCGGCTTGGTGAAACATGGCAAGCTCGTCGACAACCCCCACAACACGATCCCCATCAAACACGAGCTGCCTGGCTGTGGCTTGATGCAGACTGATATTCGGATGACTGTCCAGAAGCTGTCTGATATGCATCTGGTACAAGCGCCGATCGCATTGGGCCCGAGTGGCACGGACTGCTGGTCCTTTTCGCCTGTTGAGAACCCGGTATTGCAGTGCTGCTGCATCCGCAGACCGTGACATGATACCATTCAAGGCATCGATCTCCCTCACCAAATGCCCCTTGCCAATGCCGCCAATAGCGGGATTGCATGACATCTTGGCTATGGTATCGAGATTCTGCGTCAACAGTCGCACCCTGGCGCCGCGCTGTGCGGCTGCCCAAGCACATTCCACACCAGCATGGCCGGCGCCTATGACCAGCACATCAACGATATCCGGGTGTTTCACGTGAAACATGACATCATCCTTCATGATGCAAATCGTATCAGCTACAACCGGATGCACAAACAAAAGGGGAGCCTGCAAATAGGGGGCTCCCCTTCGAATTCACTTAAAATGCGACGCTTAGCTTCCGCGCGCTTTCCTGGCCTTTTCCATCATGTCGTGAACAATCGGTGCGAGAATCAACTCCATGGCCAACATCATCTTACCTGCAGGAACACAGATCGTGTTACGTCGCGTCATGAAGGATCCATGGAGCATAGCCAGGAGCCATGGGAAGTCGATTCCAAACTTTTGAGGTTGGCGTACCCGAATAACCACCATACTCTCATCTGGTGTAGGTACATCCCTGGCAATGAACGGGTTGGACGTATCAACCAGCGGCACGCGCTGGAAGTTAATGTCGGTATAGGTGAACTGGGGCGTGATGAAATGCACATAGTCGTGCATCCGGCTCAGAATGTTATCAACCACAGCTTCCTGGGAATAGCCGCGCATGGCCGTATCCCGATGAATCTTCTGTATCCATTCCAGATTCACGACCGGAACAATGCCCACCAGGAGATCCACATAGGGACGAACCTCCTCAATCCCTCCGTGAAGCCCCTCATAGAAAAGCAGATCCGATCCTTCGCCGATTTCCCGCCAGGGCGTGAAGCGGCCCGGTTCGACGCCATAGCGCTTGGCTTCCTCCTCGTCATGCACATAGGTGCGGGCCATGCCCCTACCCGTCTCACCGTAACTCTTGAATAATTCAGCGATTTTATCAAAAAGGTTGGCCTCATCCGAAAAATGACTCAGGCGTTTACCCTGGGCGGCGTACTCCTTGGCCTTCTCGCGAAACTCGTAGCGATCATAGCGGTGAAAACAATCCCCTTCGACAACCGCCGGAGAAACCTTTTCCCGGCGAAAGATATGTTCCAGGGCAACCTTAGCCGTGCTTGTGCCGGCACCGGAAGAACCGGTGATTGAAATAACTGGATGCTTAACGGACACGCCCCCACCTCCTTTTGAATAGACACTTTTCTTTCGGGTCGTTCATTCTGACGTGCAGGACTCGAAATTCAAGGCAAAAAGCTATTTGCCAATACAAAAGCTTGAAAAGATCCGGTCTAGGATCGATTCAACATCACCAAAACCAAGGATTTCAGCTAGGGCATCATAAGCCCGCCGCCAATGCGCTGCGACCAGATCCAAGGTCTCCTCATCCAGACTGTCCATACCCTGCTCCAGCTCGGACAAAGCCCTGCCCAGCAGAAACCGATGCCTCTCGCGGGTCACGAAGATATCCTCCCCAGAGAGATCAAGGTTCACAAGCCTGGAAGCCAACTCGCTTCGGAATCGATCCACGCCCTGACCCGTCTTTGCGCTGATGGAAAGAAAATCTTGCGGAAAAATTGCATCCGCGCACAGATCCGACTTGTTCATCAATCTAATATCTGCCTCCGCAGGGGCGGACCAGGTTTCCGGACGTGTGCCATCAGACACGAACACGACGACATCGGCCGTTTCTGCAGCCTTCCTGGCCCTGCGAATACCCTCCAGTTCGATGGTGTCCTGAGTTTCCCTAAGTCCAGCCGTGTCAACCAGTCGAACAGGAACCCCTTCAATCTCGAAATCGACCTCCAGGACATCACGAGTTGTACCGGGAACTTCGCTCACGATGGCCCTATCGATACCTGAGAGTACATTCAACAGACTTGATTTTCCCACGTTCGGAGCACCGACAATGGCAATGGAAGCCCCCTCAAAAAGGCGCATACCGAAGGATGCCGAGCGCACAAGCCTCCGAATGGGCTCGCAGACTTCGCGCTCCAGTTGCTCCCGAAGCGTCGGTATATTCAGATCCGGAAGATCATCATCGGAAAAATCCAGACAGGCTTCGAGGCTAGCAATATGTCCGGTCAGGCAATCCATGATGGATTCAACCTTGCGCCCAAAGGCTCCAGCAAGGTGGAGCTGGGCCTGTTTCCCTGCACGAACCGTGGCCGCATCAATGCAGGCTGCCACGGCCTCGGCCTGCGCCAAATCCATCTTTCCATTGAGCACGGCCTGACGCGTGAACTCACCAGGCTCTGCCGGACGGCAGCCAAGAGCAAACAGGCGATGCAGGAGAGCACGCAGCATGACGGGGCTACCATGACCATGTAGCTCCACAACATCCTCTCCCGTATA
>RFGS01000007.1 GCA_003695905.1 Zetaproteobacteria bacterium
CGCTCCAGATAGGTGCGAATCAGATCCTCCAGCCAATCCATTGCCATGTCGTCATCATTGGCCAGGTAGCTGTCCGGGAAGCCTCCCCGAAGCCACAGCCTGCCGAGGGCCTGTTCGTAATTCCCGATCTCGAGCGCGTTGAGTCCGCCCAGTTCAAGATAGCGAATCCGGCCGGCCAGGCTTTCGGATGATTGGCGCAGCAGATCCATGGAGGCGGATCCGAGCAGAAGAAACTGTCCGGTTCTCCGGCCCCGTTCCCTGTTCCGGTCAATCAGCCCACGCAACACCATGAACAGATCGGGGGCGCGCTGGATTTCATCCAGAATGACCAGCTTATCCCGCTGGGCGCTCAGAAAAGCTACGGCATCGCTGAGCTTGAGCAGATCGGCCGGGGATTCCAGATCGAGATAGACGGAATCGAATTCCCTTGCAACGGCCTTGGCAAGCGTGGTTTTGCCAACCTGTCGTGCGCCGAGCAGTGCCACCGCGGGCGCTTGCGCCAGGCTTTCGCGCAGTCTGCTCGTCATCCAACGCGTCAACATGCCTTGCATTATAGGAGCTAGACTCCGAAATTACAAGGTTGGCTCGCCATGCCTGCGCAAGCACCGGTCCAGAGCCGAGCGGCTGACCTCCGGGTTGATGAACTCCCGTGTGATCACCAGCCAATCGTCCAGCGGCAGCAACAGCGTGCGCCGGAGCTCCACCACCACAACCTCCTGCTCCGGGCTCAGCGTGGTTTGCAACCGGTGCGGCGTATGCGAGCGGTCCTCCACGCCGTCCCGCTTGCGCTAGCGACGGATCGTGTCTACCGTCACATTATAGCGCAGGGCAAGCTCTCGATCGTTCATCGAACGAGGTTCTCCTGAATCTTCCGCCGTATCTTCGGCGAGGTCGTCGCATTGGCATGCAGTCGTATCACCAACCTTCACCCCTGATGCGTTCATACCCGCGCTCTTCCAGCCAGCGACGCGCTGCAAACAAACCATAGTTCCGAATCGCTATGGAATCGCCCGGGATGTGACAGAGAAAGCTGGTCACGAGATTGACGATGAGCCCCTTGTCGTGCTCGGTCTCGGTGATGCATGAACGGGGGCAGGTCTTGCTATCTAACATTTCTACTTTTCTTCTCTGGTTGAGTGCATGACTTACGCAGCCAGTGCATGAACCTCGCGCACTAGTTCTTTTGTCGACTGCAGATCTAATGCAGATCGAGAGCAGACTGCGCTTACAAGTCGGGTTGTCGCGTGACAGGATGCGGCAATGGGCGGTGCGGGAGAACTGGGATTGCGCGAACTGGTGGCCATCGGCATCGGCGGCATGATCGGTGGTGGCATTTTTTCGGTGCTTGGCCTGGCCGTGAGTCTGGCTGGAGCTGCCGCCCCATGGGCCTTCGCTGTGGGAGGCCTGGTTGCCCTGCTGGCTGGCTATGCCTATGTGCGCCTGGCGCTTAGTTTTCATAGCGATGGGGCCAGCTTCACCTATCTGGAACATGCCTTCCCGGACAGGCCATTCATCGGTTCATTCACGGGATGGTTGGTCGTGGTTGGTTATATCGGCACGCTTGCGCTTTATGCCTTCACATTTGGTGCCTATGCCGCAGAACTGCTTCATCTGGTTGATTCGCATCTGGTGCGTCAGGGGCTTTCCACGGGCATCGTGCTTGTCTTTGCTTACATCAACCTTCGTGGGGCGCGCTCTTCGGGGCTCGCCGAAGACCTGATTGTGTACAGCAAGGTGCTGTTGTTGGTCTTGCTGGCCGTAGCCGGCATGAGTTCCGTGGATGAGGAACGTTTCCGGACCAACGTCGACCACGACTGGCGCTCCATTGTCATGGCCGGTGCGCTGATCTTTGTCGCCTATGAGGGCTTCCAGCTGATCACCAATGCCGTTTGCGAAAGCAGGCAGCCGGAGCGGAATATTCCGCGAGGCATTTATATCTCGATTGCTGTTGTGACCCTGATTTATGTTTCAATCAGCGCGGTGGCTGTGGGCTCGCTGGATGTGCAAGCCTTGGTGGAGGCCAGGGAATATGCGCTGGCGGTGGCCGCAAGGCCGGCCTTGGGCGATCTGGGCACGGTTCTCGTCTGTTTGGCCGCCATGCTGTCCACGGCCTCGGCGATTAATGCCACCATGTTCGGTGCCGCCCGCATGATGGCTGAAATGGCCGTTCACGGGGAAATGCCCAAGCCGTTCTCATTTCGCAATCGGGCTGCGGTTCCATGGTTGGCCGTGGTCATCATCAGTGCGGTTACGCTGGGGCTGGCCACGCTCGGTGGGCTGGCATTCATCGCTTCATTTTCCAGTCTGACATTCCTGGCCGTTTCCCTGTCTGTTTGCCTGTCCAACTGGAGATTGCGGCGTGTTACCGGCGCCAATCCGTTTCTGAGCGCTATGGGGTTGTTGATGCTTGCACTGACCATAGCCACGTTGGTCTATTATCTGCTGACCGAGCAGCCGCAGACATGCCTTGAGATCTCATCCATGTATCTTGTCGTGTTGTTGGCGAGCATGACATGGCACCTGCGCAATCGAGCACGCTTGCACAGCTAATTTGTGATAAGCCGGTGCAGCCCGCGCCACTGTTCAGCGGACGCGGGCTACTGTAGCGGCGAGGACTGATCAGGCTGCCGTGGAGCGTTGCTTGACGTTGTGTCGGCGCTTGTCCACATAGGACTGGAGTTGCCGCCGCATGGCGTCGAAGGCTTCCCGGCAGGCCACATACAGGTCTTCGTGCTGCTCGCGCTTGACGACCAGTTCATCGTCGGGGACGGTCACATCAATGCGCACGTTGTACAGGATGCCCTTGTTCTGGTTGCGATGGGGAGCATCCACGGTGACCCTGCAGCGCATGATATGGTCGAAGAACTGATCCAGTTTCTCGGCTTTTTTGCGAATGGTGTCGCGCGCGATATCGGAAAGCTCGACATTGTGTGCAGTGATTTGCAGCGGCAGTTGCATAGAGTTACCTCCTTTGTTCTTGCATTGCCTTCATGTGCTAGAGCACATGGAGATGGTTGATGACGTCGTCGACACCAAAGGTATACCAGGCATCATCCTCGGCCATGTCCCGTTCAACGGCATTGGCCACGTGACCGGCCAGGGAGACCGTCGAATGCCGTGCCCCAACCTTGATGCGTCCTGCATCAATAAACGGGTCTTTTTCCAGCACAAGGCGCACGGCTTCCGCGATCTCCTCCGCATGGTCCTGCTGAGCGGGACTGACTTCCAGTCCATTGATAACATCTCGACGGCCTCGTGTCCACCAGGCGAGGACACCGGCAAGGCGCTTGTGGGAGAGGCTGGGTACGCTGCCATCGAGCGTGATGATACCTTTTTGCACCTCGACGCTGATGTCCAATCCATGCAAGGATGATTCCTCGCTGAAGCGCGCCAGCAGATGATCCCTGATGGCATCATCTCCCAGGGTCTCTGCAGGGCGGATGTGCAAACGGTCAACAATGCCGCTGACCTCTGGCAGGGATGCAATACATATCAGGGCCCTTTTTTTCGCGCGTACGTTGGGCACTTCGCCGGATACAGTCATCGTACCGTCATCAAACTGGAGATGGACGTCGCTGTCATGGAGATTGACAGCCGGTTCGCGCTCGAGGGCGGCCATGGCTTTTTTGACGGGATGATCTGTCAGGCTCATCGATACTCCATAAAATGGCATGACCTCAAAACCTATTATGGGGGATTTCAGCGAAGGATTCCAGGGGCAATCGTCGGGCATCGTGAAAAACCCTAAAATTATTGAAGGCTTTGTGATGACTTCATGTACCTCGAGTCCTAGTGTCACAATAAGCTCCCGGCACGAAAGAGAAATCTCCGGGCCGAGGTGAGGTTGTGCTGTGTCAAGTTGTTTGCTGAACCTAACATGCGTCGAAAAGATGGCTTCACTCGTCTTGACGATAGACCTTTAGGGTGGTAGCAAGCACACCCTCCCGCCATAGGGGTTGATTTGGATGGCGGGGTCTGCTGAACAGGAGGGGGGACGATGGGCGCAGCATATCTGGCCAACGAATATGCACCGATCGTGATTTTTCTCGTTATTGCCGTCTTGATGGGTGCAGCGCCGCTGGTGCTGACGGTCCTGCTTGCCGAGCAACGACCCGATGCCGAAAAGAATTCGGCCTATGAGTGCGGCTTCGAGGCATTCGAGGATGCCCGTTTGCAGATCGATGTGCGCTTTTATTTGCTGGCCATCCTGTTCGTCGTGTTCGATCTCGAAAGCGCATTTCTTTTTCCCTGGGCCATTGTGTTGAACGATATCGGTCTATTTGGTTTTGTGGAAATGATGCTGTTCCTGTTTATTCTCGTGGTCGGATACGCCTACGCCTGGAAGAAGGGGGCACTGCAATGGGAATAGAAGGTATTCTTGAGAAGGGATTTATTACGACGACAGCCGACAAGCTCATCAATGGGGCCCGGGCTGGATCGCTGTGGCCGATGACCTTCGGTTTGGCCTGTTGCGCGGTCGAGATGATGCATGCCGGTGCCTCGCGGTATGATTTGGACAGGTTCGGGATTGTGTTTCGGCCGTCTCCCCGGCAATCCGATGTCATGGTTGTGGCAGGCACGCTTTGCAACAAGATGGCGCCGGCACTGCGTAAGGTTTATGATCAGATGGCCGAGCCTCGTTGGGTGATATCGATGGGTTCATGTGCCAATGGCGGAGGGTATTATCATTACTCGTATTCAGTGACCCGAGGTTGTGATCGCATTGTGCCCGTCGACATCTATGTGCCTGGCTGTCCGCCGACGGCTGAGGCGCTGCTGTATGGCTTCATCCAGTTGCAGGAAAAAATCAAGCGCACGAACACGATTGCGCGCTAGGTGGTGGCCGTGGTTCAGGACGATTTGGAAAAGAGCATCGATGGCGTAAGCGACGGCGAGGCCCTGACGCAGCAGTTTGGCGATCAGGTTCTGGAGGTTATCCAGGGCTTGGACTGTCCGACGGTTGTAGTGCACAAGGATGCCATTGTTGAGGTGTGCCATTTCCTGAAGTCGAAACGTGGCTTCGAGCAGGTTGTCGATATCTGCGGTGTGGACATGAGCGAATATCCGGGGCATCCCTCCGATGCGCCGCGTTTCTTCGTGGTCTATCATCTGTTGTCCATTTCCCGGAACAAGCGCATGCGCCTGAAGGCAGGGGTTGGCGACCGTGAGATCATCGATTCCGTGACCGAGGTCTGGCCGGCGGCCAACTGGTTTGAGCGGGAAGCGTTCGATATGTTCGGTATCATCTTCAACCATCATCCAGACCTTCGACGCATCCTTACCGATTATGGCTTTGAAGGGCATCCCTTCCGCAAGGACTTTCCGTTGGTCGGTCGTGTGGAGATGTTCTTCGATGATGAGCAATGGCGTTGTGTCTATCGGCCGAACCAGCTTGAGAACCGCGTGCTGATCGAGAAAACCTGGCCGGGGGTGGACCGTGGCTGAGATCAAGAATTACACGCTGAATTTCGGACCGCAGCACCCTGCGGCGCATGGTGTGCTGCGTCTGGTCATGGAGCTCGATGGCGAGGTTGTCGAAAAGGCTGATCCGCATATCGGACTTCTCCATCGGGGAACGGAAAAGCTTTTTGAATACAAGACCTATTTGCAATGTCTGCCGTATTTCGACCGTTTTGATTATGTATCGATGATGGCCAACGAGCATGCTTACGTGCTGGCCGTGGAAAAGTTGCTGGGCATCACGCCGCCCGAGCGTGCCCAGTATATCCGGGTCATGTATGCCGAGCTGACCCGTATCCTGAACCATTGCCTCTGGTTGGGCGCTGTGGCGCTGGATATCGGGGCGATGACCGTTTTTCTCTATTGTTTCAGGGAGCGGGAAGACATCTTCGATTTCTATGAAGAGGTTAGTGGCGCGCGCATGCATGCTGCCTATTTCCGACCAGGGGGGGTGGCCAAGGATCTGCCCGATGGGCTGCTAGAAAAGATCAAGGCCTTCACTGAACGATTCCCGGGTTATGTGGATGAATATGAAACCCTGCTGACCGAGAATCGCATCTGGAAGCAGCGCAATGTGGACATTGCCGTTGTCGAGCCCGAGGCAGCACTGGACTGGGGCTTTTCCGGGCCGATGATCCGGGGCTCGGATATCGCCTGGGACCTGCGCAAAAAGCAGCCTTATGATGTCTACGACAAGCTCGATTTCGAGATTCCAGTGGGCGTCACGGGCGACTGCTATGACCGATATCTCGTGCGCGTCGAGGAAATGCGCCAGAGCAATCACATTATCAGGCAGTGCGTTGACTGGCTTGAAAAGAATCCTGGTCCGATCAAGATCGACGATTACAAGCTGACCAATCCGCCGCGCGCCGAAATGAAGTCAGACATGGAGGCGTTGATTCACCATTTCAAGTACTTTGCCGAAGGATTCCATGTGCCGGAGGGCGAAGTGTATGCGGCCGTCGAGCATCCAAAGGGTGAGTTCGGTGTATACCTGATATCGGACGGTTCCAACAAGCCTTACCGCATGAAGGTGCGTGCTGCTGGCTTCCCGCACCTGCAGGCACTGGATTACATGACGCGCGGGCACATGGTGGCGGATGTGGTCGCGATTCTGGGCACCCAGGACATTGTGTTTGGGGAGATCGACCGATGAGCATGAAGGAAACACCCCGCTTTTCCGAGAAGCGTCTGGAAGAGATCCGGGCGTTGGTTGCGCGTTATCCTGGTCCGCAGTCGGCTCTTCTGCCTGTGTTGCACATGGCCCAGGAGGATTTCGGCTATCTGTCGCTCGATGTCCAGAAGCACGTGGCCGAGGTGCTTGGTCTGACGCTCATTCAGGTGCGTGAGGTCGTGACCTTCTACACGATGTTTCGCGAGCAGCCATGTGGCAAGTACCTCATGGAAGTGTGCACGAATGCCAGCTGTATGCTCAATGGGGCGGATGAGTTGGTTCGTCATATGTGCGACAAGCTTGGCATCAAGGTGGGTGAAACCACGCCCGATGGCATGTTCACGGTCACCGAAGTCGAATGCGCCGGTGCTTGCAGCGGTGCTCCTGTCGTGCAGATCAACAATGTGTATCACGAAAATGTCGACGAGGCTTATATCGATGCTTTCATCGAGAAGGCAAGCAAGGAGGATGCGGCATGATTCCATCCGATCCGAAGCAGGTGACCCAGATTTGCTTTGACCGCATCCGCATTCCCGATCAGCGACGGCTTGAGGTTGCGCGCGCCAATGGTGCCTACAGTTTTCTGCCAACCGTTCTCAATGAATTCAGCTCGGAACAGATCATTGAGGAGGTCAAGAAATCGGGCTTGCGCGGGCGGGGAGGCGCGGGCTTTCCGACCGGGCTGAAATGGTCGTTTGTGCCGCGTAACACGGGCAAGCCTACCTATCTGCTGTGCAATGCCGATGAGGGGGAGCCGGGCACGTTCAAGGATCGCGATATCATGCGTTATGATCCGCATTTGCTCATCGAGGGCATGATCATGGCCGGTTATGCGCTTGGCGTGCGTGATGCGTACATCTACATCCGCGGCGAGTTCAAGCAAGAAGCCGAGATTCTCAACGAAGCGATTGGAGAGGCCTATGCGGCCAATCTTTTGGGTGAGAATATCCTCGGCAGCGGCTACAGCATGGACCTGACCGTGCACCGTGGCGCGGGTGCCTATGTCTGCGGTGAGGAGACGGCCCTGATCGAGTCCCTCGAGGGCAAGCCCGGCCGTCCGCGCTTCAAGCCGCCGTTCCCTGCCGTGGAGGGCTTTTACCGTTGCCCGACCGTGGTGAACAATGTCGAAACCTTGTCAACGATTCCGGCTATTCTCGAGCATGGAGGAGACTGGCACGCCGCGATCGGCGCGCCAAACAGTGCAGGCTGTAAGATCTTCTCGGTCTCCGGTCATGTGAACAAGCCCGGCAATTACGAGGTGCCGATGGGAACCTCGCTGAAGACCCTGATTGAGGATTATTGCGGGGGGCTCAAGCACGGCACGGTGCCCAAGGCAGTTATCCCCGGGGGGTCTTCGGCTCCCTGGCTGACTCCCGACCACTATGAGATTCCCCTCACCTTCGATGATCTGGTCAAGGCGGGGTCCATGCTTGGTTCGGGCGCCATCATTGTCATGGATGAGACGGTGGATGTGGTCAAGGTCGCGCGCCGTTTGTCGCATTTTTATGCCCATGAGTCCTGCGGGCAGTGCACACCCTGTCGTGAGGGCACAGGGTGGCTTGAGCGACTGATGATCCGCCTTGAGGCCGGCAAGGCCCGAGCTAGCGATATCGAGGTGCTCAGGGATGCGGCGGAGCATATGGCAGGTCGCACGATTTGCGCCCTGGCCGATGGTGCTGCGGCTCCCATTCTGTCAATGCTGAAACATTTCCCGGAAGAGGTCCGGGCACGCGTGGTGGAGAAGGCTGCATGACGACACTGTTTATCGACGACAAGGAAATCACGGTCGAGCCAGGCACAAGTATTCTCGAGGCTTGTCGCAGGAATGGCATCGAGGTGCCGTATTTCTGCTATCATCCGGAGCTTTCCGTGGCTGCCAACTGCCGCATGTGCCTCGTGGAGGTAGAGGGCTGGAACAAGCCGGCAGCGTCCTGCTGTACGCCTGTTTCCGAAGGCATGAAGGTGCGCACGCGCACCGAGGCGCTGAAGAAAGACCGTGAGATGATCATGGAGTATCTGCTGATTCACCACCCCCTGGACTGTCCGGTCTGCGACCAGGGTGGCGACTGCAAGCTGCAGGATTATGCGGTCGAGTATGGTCCTTCCAAGGGGCGCTATTCCGAGCCTAAGCGGGCGGTCATCAACTATGATCTTGGACCGTTCGTCAACACCTGCATGACACGCTGCATTCACTGCACCCGTTGCGTGCGTTTTGCGGACGAGATTGCCGGCACCGGGGATATCGGCGTGCTCAACCGTGGCGATCACATGACCATCGCCGGTATTGTCGAGGATGCATTGGAGTCAGAGCTGTCGGGAAATCTGCCCGACATCTGCCCGGTCGGCGCTCTGCTGGATAAGCCCTCACACGACTTGGCGCGTCCCTGGGAGCTCAGCCACCATTCGAGCACCTGCATCCAGTGCCCCAATGGATGTGATATCCAGATCGAGTCCCGCGGTGAGCGCGTCATGCGCATCCGGCCGGTTGAGGGCAGTCCCGAACCGTTCATTTGTGACCGGGGTCGCTATGTCTACGATTCCTTCCGTTCTCCGGCCCGGATTCTCGAGCCACAGATCCGGCGTGGCGATGGATTCGAAGAGGCCAGCTGGGATGAGGCCTTTGCCCGCAGTGTCGAGTTGCTCAAGGGCAAGCGGGTGGGCATCCTGTTCTCGCCGTATTGGAGCCTTGAAGGCCTGATGTCCATCCGTTTGATGAGGGATGCCGTGTTCCCGGATGCGAAAGTGGCCTTCGATCTGCACCGCAGGGACATGCGTCCGTTCGCCTTTGAGGAAGGCTTCTCGATGACCACCGAGCAGATTGAGTCTGCGGATCAGGTGGTAGTGCTTGGTTGCGATCTGCGGCAGCGGCTTCCGTTGCTGATGCTGCGCCTGCGCAAGAGAAGTCGCCAGGGACGGCCGGTGACGCGCATAGGCGCGATGAATTACCGCACGAATATGACGCTGAGTAACGATGCCCTGATTCGCCCTCGTGACTGGCATGCCGTTATCGCGCGTGCCATGGAACAAGTGCAGCAATTGGGTAAGACGGCTGCCGGCATGGACGAATGGATGGCGGCCGTGGAAGGTCGGCATGAGGCCGGCAAGCTGTTGGCTGATGCCTTGATGGGGGATTCGTGCGCCTTGATTGTCGGAGAGGAAATCCGTTCGCATGAGGATGCAGCCAGCCTGATTTATGGGCTCGATCTGCTGATGCGTGCCTGTGGCCATGCAGAAGAAGGCAGGGATGGCCGAAATCTCGTGCCTGAAGCCATGAACGCCCAGATGCTGTCTGCCGTGTTTGGCGATGTGCGCGCAAGTGCTGGTGAACTGTTTGCCGCTGCCCAGGCGGGTGAGCTGGATGCACTGGTGCTCGTTGGCAGCGATCCGGTCGGCGATGGGCTGTTTCCGTCGGCGGCCAAGGCTGCACTGGAACGCGTTCCGCTGGTTCAGGTGGGGGCGATCGAGGGTGAGATCAGCCGTTATGCGCAGGTGAAGCTGCCTGCTGCGGCCTATGTCGAGATCGAGGGGACATTCCTGAACATGGAGGGGCGCGTTCGTACGGCGAACAAGCCTGTGAAGTCCATCGGCGAGGAACGGCCGCTGTGGAAGGTCATGATGCGGCTGGCTATGGAGATGGGAAGCGAGCCGCCGGTGGTTTCACTTGAGGAGTTGCGCGAGGCCCTGTATGAGGCCATGCCAGAGGTGCGCGATGCCTGCCAGTCGGCCGAGTGCGACGCCTGTCTGATCCGGGTGGGCAGAAATCGCGATGCAAAGGCCCTGCCCCGCAAGGTCGCGGAGGCCTTCCCGCTGGATGTGGTCAGCAGGTATTCGATGTACCGCGAAGGCATGTGGGCACGGGCATCCGAGCTGCTGTCGGAGGCCGGACGCATTCATGCACTGGATGATGTGCTTGTTCATCCGGATACACTTGCTGAATTCGGCCTCAAACCCGGGCCATTGGTCGTGGAATCCTTCCTGGGACGCCAGACCTTCGATGTCGGCGTGCGCGAAGATGTCAGCCCGGGAGTCATCTACATTGCCAAGCGGGGGGTCGCAGGTGATCTGTCGGATGTGACATCCGCAAGGCTGGCTGGTTGCGGAGGGGAGTCATGAGCGGACTGGATATGGCGGCCCAGGCCGGTATCTGGGCCTTGGAGATTCTTGCTATTGCTGTGCCGGTGGCCCTGTCGGTCGCCTATATCACCTATGTGGAGCGGCGCGTTATTGGCTGGATTCAGGTGCGCAAGGGCTGTAACCGCGTGGGTCCGGCCGGGCTACTGCAGCCACTGGCCGACGGGTTGAAGCTCTTCTTGAAGGAAACGACGATTCCAGCCGCGGCCAACAAGCTTCTATTTGTTGCCGCGCCGGTCATCTCGCTCACGCCCGCCCTGCTTGCCTACGCCGTGGTGCCATTTGGCGAAACATCGCTGTTTGGCCTCTGGGATAAGCCGCATGTCATGGCCATTGCGCATCTGAATGTCGGTCTGCTTTATGTTATGGCCATTTCCAGCATGTCCATCTATGGCGTGCTGATGGCTGGTTGGGCCTCGAACTCGAAATATGCGCTGATGGGATCGATCCGTTCGACCTGTCAGATGATTTCCTATGAGATTTCGATGGGTTTTGCACTGGTGCCGGTCATGATGCTGGCTGGATCGCTGGATCTCGTTGATATTGTCAAGGCTCAACAGGGTGGCCTTCTGCACTGGTACATGATTCCGCTGTTCCCGATGTTGCTGGTGTATTTTATTTCAGGCTGCGCGGAAGTTGGGCGCACGCCGTTCGACCTCATCGAGACCGAGGAGCTCGTGGCCGGCTATCATGTCGAGTATTCCGGCATGTGGTTCGCGACCTTCTCACTGGCCGAATATGCAGCCATGATCATGATCGCCTTGATGACCTCGATCCTGTTTCTTGGTGGCTGGTATGCACCCATTCCGGCGCTCGACTTTATCCCGGGAACGGTCTGGCTGCTGGGTAAGACGGCCTTCCTGGTATTTCTGTTCATCTGGATGCGGGCCACATTCCCGCGCTACCGCTATGACCAGATGATGCGTCTGGGCTGGAAGGTGTTTCTGCCATGGACCCTGATTTGGATTGCCGTCATTGGCATCTGCATCTACATGCCGGGCCTGAGCGCGATTATCGATTTCTGGATGCCATGGAGGTAAACGCATGAGCATGATCAAGCGTGCATTCAAGACCTGGCTGCTTTGGGAGCTGCTTGTTGGTCTGGCGCTGACCGGCCGTTACCTGTTCAAGAAGAAGATCACCGTTGAATACCCCGAAGAACGGACGCCTCTGTCGCCGCGGTTTCGTGGTCTTCATGCCTTGCGGCGATACGAGTCCGGCGAGGAGCGGTGCATTGCCTGCAAGCTTTGCGAGGTCGTTTGTCCGGCGCTGGCCATCGTCATCGAGTCGGAGGAGCGTGAAGACGGCACGCGACGCACGACCCGCTACGACATCGACATGACAAAGTGCATCTATTGCGGCTTTTGCCAGGAGGCCTGTCCCGTGGATGCCATTGTGGAAACGCAGGAATTCGAATATGCAACCGAGACGCGCGAGGAATTGTATTACACGAAGGAAATGCTGTTGGCCAATGGCGATCGATACGAGGCTCAGATAGCGGCGAACCTGGCCGCAGATGCAAAGTACTGCTGACGTGCGCGTCGGATAGGAGGGGAGATGCTCGAAACGGCTTTCTTTTACATGTTCGGCGGCCTTGCCGTA
>RFGS01000056.1 GCA_003695905.1 Zetaproteobacteria bacterium
AGAGCAAGGACAAGAGCAAGGACAAGAGCAAGGACAAGAGCAAGGATGAAGACAAGGCCACCTGCGATTGCCCGATTGGGATTCAATACTGTGTTTGCAGCGATGGTTCGCTGGGACGCTCCGGTTGTAACAGAGGGTCAGATGTAAAGTCAAAAGAAAAGAAAAATGACGGAAAGGACAAGGATGCTGGAAAGACAGGAGAAATTGGTGCCGGGGGTGTGATATGCTCCGATGGCGCACAAAAGGCCAAGCCGCGCGGCTTCCGATCCATTCTCGGGCGGTAGATATCTTGCCAAGACGTTTATCCTCCGCTATCAGTCTGTCTGACCTGACGGTCATGGGGGGAGAATGAGGCTGTTTCATACAGGCAAGGAAGGGCTCGTCGGACTGGATATAGGAGCTTCCTCGGTGAAGCTCGTGGAGCTGCAGCGGGGGCGCAGCGGTTATCGCTTGCGAGGCTCAGCCATAGTCCCTCTGCCGCAAGGAACCGTCATCGAGAATGCAATTCATGACCGGCAGGGGGTTGTGTCGGCAATCGGGGTGGCCATGGAACAGGCGGGGGCCAGGTCAAAGCGGGCAGCCATCGCGATTTCCGGCAATGCCGTCATCGTGAAGATGATTCTCATGCCGCGGATGAACGAGCTGGATTTGGAAGAGCAGATTGCCTATGAAGCTGAGCAATATGTGCCGTTCGATCTCGACGAACTGTACCTGGATTTCCATGTGCTGGGTCCTTCGAGAAAGGACCCAGAGCAATTGGAAACCGTGGTTGTAGCCTGCAAGCGTGATGTCGTGGACGATTATCGTTCTTTACTTGAAGAAGCTGGACTCGAACTTGCTTGTGTCGATTGTTCGGTGTTCACGCTGAACAACGTTGCAGGGGTTGTCGGTGAGGTTTCTTCTGAAGACATCTACCATCAAGACTGGTCGAACCGGCATGCCCCCCAGACGACAGCCTTAGCCAACATCGGTGCCTCGCTGATTAACATGACCGTGCTAATCCGCGACCGTTTGACGTTCGTCCGAGATCATTTCTATGGTGGTAACCAGCTAACGGAAGCGATCCAGAAACATTATGGTCTGAGCTTTGAGCAGGCTGAACGTATGAAGCTGGATCGTTTCTCTGAACTCGATGCCGGGCTTGTTGCCGGGTATTTTGATGATTTGGCATCAGAGTTGATGCGTTCGCTTGAGTTCTATTCGGCCTATCATTCCAAGTTTCCCGTGGAGCGCCTCCTGCTTAGCGGCGGTGTCGCCCTGATGCCTGGTATCACTGATGCGCTGGCCGAGCGTACGGGCATGCAAGTGGATGTGATACACCCGTTCCCGACCATCGCCATACCGCCGCATATTGTCCCAGACGCGCAAGCCTTGATGCAGGTGGGCCCGCGTCTGGTTGTGCCCATTGGACTGGCCTTGAGGGCCTTCGACCCATGATTCGGATCAACCTGCTTCCGTATCGTCAGCACAGGCGCAGGATGCAGGTGCTGGCGCATCTTGCGCTTGCTTTGGGCATGATTGTCCTTGTCGTCATTGGGCTCGGTCTATGGCACGTGCATCTGGGTGGCATCGTGCAACAGGCGCAGGATGAGCTGGAGCAACTCAGGCAGGAGAATGAGGCGTTTGAGCAACGCATTGGAGAGATCAAGAGTATTGATGTCCTGCGTGCGGAGGTAGAAAAGAAGCTGGAGATCGTCGATAGGTTACAGACGGGGCGATTCCGTTCGCTGACGACGCTTTATGATCTGTCGAATCGCATTCCGGCAAAGGTTTGGTTGACCCGTTTCGAGGATGCTGGCGAGCATATTCGGCTTGAGGGCATGGCGGAAAGCAACAAGGCCATCGCCGATTTCATGCGAGCCATGGATGATTCCCCCCATTTCAAGGAGGTGCGGCTGGAGGGTGTTTCCAGACAGCGTCTTGCTGGGTATACGGTGCGTCAATTCCGGTTGATCCTTTATCGCCATGCCGTCCAGAAAGGAAACCAGGAGACACAGCCTGTCAGGAGAGGCAGATGAAACTCGATCTGGATCTTGCTGCGCTTGACAGGCTGAAGCCTTTGCTGATCTATCCCTTATGGCAGAAGGCGATGGCCCTCAGTAGTGTCGTTCTGCTGCTTTTGCTGGGATATGGATTCATCTTCTGGCAACCTGTTCAGGACCAGCTGGATGAGCTTAATTCCGCCATAGAGGAGCAAAGGCAGATACTGCAAAAGAATCAGGTGATTGCCGAGAAGTTGGAATTGAAAAAGAAAGAGTATCAAAAACTGGTCAAGGACCTGCAGGTTACGCTGGCCATGTTGCCCAAGAAGTCCCAGATTGATGAGCTGCTGGCCAGTGTGTCCTGGGCGGGAAAGGATGCGGGTTTGGACTTTTCGAAGTTTGAACCGAAGGAAGAGAGAATGCATGAAATTTATGCGGAGGTGCCGGTCTCGGTCGGAATGCATGGCACGTTTCGTCAATTGATGTCGTTTCTCAAGCGCGTCGGGGAGATGCCCAGGATTGCTGATGTCAAGCATTTGATCATCGTACCGGATGAACAGGGAAGCAGTCTGAATATCGAAGGTGAGGTGGTAACTTATCGTTTCATCAGCGCCGGAGGCCAGTCTGAAGCCGGGACAGGCCAGGGAGGCAGGGAATGAAGAGTATGAAGCGAAAATGGCTTGAGTACGGTTTGTTGCTGGTGGGAGGACTGATGTGGATCGGTGGATCGGCTTCCGTGCAGGCGGCTACGGTGCAGTTGGTGGCCTTGAAGGCCGCGGAAGGTGAGGATCGACTGATTGTTGAGCTGGACAAACCAGCCGCCTATCGGCTTTACGAGCTGGAAGCTCCGCAGAGGATTATCATCCAACTAGATCATGCCCGTCTTGCCAAGACCGCACAACCCATAGGCAAGGGGCGTATCGTGCAGCATGTCTCGCTGGAAGAGCAGCAGGATGCCGTTCGTATCGGGCTGAGCTTGGATGGCAAGGCGGAGTACAGCATGGACGAACAAGGGGCGCGGTTGACCGTGCGCGTTTTCCATTCGGGCACAGGGCCGGAGCCTACCCCTAGGGCTGTGTTGAAGGATATTGCCGTTCGGGACCATGAGGGCGTGACCGAGGTGTTTTTGCGTGGTGATCACATGGATGTGAACAGCAATGCCTATTTCGTCAATGACGGGCGTACGCTCATCGTCGATTTCTGGGGCGCCGAATCGAAGCTGGCCAAAGAGCATTTCAGTTATTCCAGCAGATACCTTCGCGGCATCACCGTTGGTTCTGCCGAGAACAGACTGAGGCTCGTTTTGGATCTAAGTGCAGGACAGGGCATCAGCCATCAGATCGAGAGCTCTCCTAGCCAATGGGTGCTTCGCCTGGGCGGAACTCATCAGGTAGTGAAAGCACGGCAGCGTGTCAGGAGCATCGATTTCGTGCCGGCGGGGCAGACAGCGCAAATCGTTATTCGGACGGAACAGCCAAACCCCGTGGTTAACGTCAGCCAAAAGAAAGGCATGGTGGTCGTGGATCTTGCACAAGCAGCACTGTCGGATGCCCTGGAGAGAACGCTGGATGTCAGCAGTTTTCCTGGACCGGTACGTCAGATTGACAGTTATCGCAAGGGCGATGATGTGCGCATTGTTGCCCGATTGCGCGATAAAGTTCGGCTTACCTCCTTCCAGTCCGGCAATGTGCTGACCTTGAATCTTGTTCCGGTTGACATGGGCAAGGGACAAGCAACTGCGGGCAGTTTGAAGTATCATGGGGAGAAGGTGAGTTTTGATTTCAAGGACATCGATATCCGCAATGCCCTGAAACTGATCGCGGAAATGAGCGACATGAACATCATCATGGGAGAGGATGTACAAGGCAAGCTGACCATGCGTCTGATCGACGTGCCTTGGGATCAAGCGTTGGATCTGATCCTTGCAGCCAAGGGCCTGGGCAAGGAGCAACAGGGCAATGTACTGCGCATTGCCCCCCTGGCTGTTTTGGAACAGGAGCGTGCTGCGCGCATCAAGGCCAGGACTTCGGTCCAGGAGCTGGAGCCATTGGTCACTGAGTTTATCCATCTGGGGTATGCGTCTGTGTCCGATATCAAGGCCTTGATTGAGAGCGCGGCACAGAAGCAGGGGCAACAAGGAGGCAATGAGCAAGCGGGGCAGCAAGGTGCATC
>RFGS01000057.1 GCA_003695905.1 Zetaproteobacteria bacterium
GCTGAACGCGGACTGTTGCCGTGGTTTTGCGCCGGGTTTGGCAGCGGCTGGCTGCCATGCATGCCTGGTACCTGGGGAAGCCTGGCTGCTTTGGCTGCAGCCTGGTTGCTGGTTCATACCTTGGGTTATCAGGCCTTGCTCATGGCCTGGATCGTGCTGCTTCCATTGGCATGCTGGGCTTGTGCGCCGGTTCTTGGAGGACTTTCCGATACGGATCCTGGATGGATTGTTATTGACGAATGGCTTGGACAGTGGCTTTGTCTGCTGATCATGCTGCCTGTGACCGGCATGCATGTCTGGGCCTGGCTGGCTGCATTCGTGTCCTTTCGGGCGCTGGATATCATGAAGCCTTGGCCCGTTTCGGCATGCGAGCGGTGGGGCAGGCCATGGTGGTCGATCCATGCCGATGATCTCATGGCGGGCATCATCGCCGGTCTTGTGCTCGGGGGTGCTGCCTGGCTTTGGCAAGGGGGATGGCGATGAAGCAGGCACACGTTGTCGTCGATGAACATGCCTGGGATATGCTGGCTGTCACAGGGTTGACGTTCGGTTGGCTGAAGGCCTGGCTGCTTGGCGCAGGAGCGGAGGAGGTCGTGTTTCATCGCTTGCACAGCGACAGCTGGCTGGGGGCGGCGGGATGGATGCTGGTCGTGGCCGGTGAAGACGAATTCGGCCGAGTGGTCTTGCAGCACGGTCGTCGCCTGGGCATGGGCACTGCGGGCGAACGCACGGTGGTCGGTGGCGAAGGCCTCGAGCTCGACAATCCGCCGCGCCGCGCGTGGTTTTATGTGCGTGACCGACAGCGTTGGCCAACACTGCTCATGCCTCCTGGTGACATCGCCTACCAGCGCTTTGCCTGGTTGCCGTTCTTTTCCGGTGATCGGGAGCCCAGGCCTGTGTATGTGCATCTGACCTCTGACGGCCGGGGCGATCTGGAGCCGGGATTGAGCATGGGCGAGGGCAGCCTGCTGCTGAACGACTGCGGGTTTCTGCCTGAGGAAATGCTGGTGCAGACACTGCATCGCACAGGACTTCGACTCATCACGGCTGAATCCTGTACGGCAGGCCGCATCGCCCAGCGGGTTGCTCGCGTTCCCGGTGCCTCACAGGTCTTGTGGGGAGGCATGATCACCTATGCCAACGAGGCCAAGACGGCCTTGCTTGGCGTTAGTCCGGCCACCCTCAATGAACAGGGTGCGGTCAGCCGTTCGTGTGTGGAAGCCATGGCTTTGGGAGCCCTTCAACCGGGCTGTGTCAGTGTGGCCGTCAGTGGCGTGGCCGGCCCGGGCGGGGGCAGTACGGAAAAGCCTGTGGGCACGGTCTGGATGGCTGTTGCCTTGTCAGATGGAAGCATTGAAAGTCGGCTCTGCCGCTTGAAGGGGGGAAGGGCAGCCATTCAGTCGGCCACGGTGGTTCACGCCCTGGCCATGCTGCTGGAGCGTCTGGGAGGCATTCAGCGCATTTAGGCCTTATTCGCGCATGGCGTGAGGCCGATTGTGGCAAGACCCTAGAGCAGTTGCATGGCATCCGGCAGGTCGGCAATGCTGGGAAGCACGAGATCGGCCCGGATGCCGCATTTGCGCACAAAGGCTTCCCGGTACTTGCCGGTCTTGACCAGGGCCGTTTTCATGCCGGCCTTCTGGGCGCCCAGGATATCGCTTTCGATATCGTCTCCGACCATCAGGCATGCCTCGGGCTGAACAGCCAGTTGGCTGCAGAGTGCCAGAAAGAAATCCCTCGAGGGTTTGCCAAGCACCGTGGCTTCAGTGTTCGCGGCATACTCGACGGCACTGACAAAACAACCCACATCCAGGTGCAGTCCATCGGGTTTTTGCCAGAAGCGGTTCTTGTGCAGGGCAAGCAGTCGCGCGCCATCCATGACGTGCAGGAAGATTTCACGCAGCGTTTCCGGGGGATACCCCTCGCCGCCAATGTCCCCCATCAGCACAAACTCAGGATGATCCGGATCCATGCGCACCTCGGAAAAATCCTCCAGCAATTCGGGACGCACATAGAGCTTGGCGCTGCGCCTGCCGATCAGCCTGCAGGCCGCGGCAGCCGGCGTGAACAGCTGCTCCCTGCTCAGGGGGATATCCATGGAGGCCAGCTTTTCGGCAATGCTCCTGCGCGGCATGGTGGTTGTATTGGTCACGCCCGCGAGGGCATAGCCGGCTTGCTTGAGCCGAAGCACGCTTTGCTGCGCGCCCTCGATGGCCTGATTGCCGATGTACAGGACACCGTCTAAGTCCAGCAGAACGGCTCGAAGCGTTGAATCCCCCATGCAGATATTCTAGTCCTATTGGTTCAGTCGGTGCAATGAACCTGTTACACTGCGCGCATTCTTTGACAGAGAGGTGGAATCGCGTGACGGAAAACGAAATCCTGGCCATGTATGAGGATGCCGGTGCATTGCTCAACGGACACTTTATTCTTTCCAGTGGACGCCATTCCGCCCGTTATCTGCAGTCGGCACTGGTGCTGATGCACCCCAGGAATGCCGAAGCACTTGCTGCGGAATTGATCGCCAAGATCAAGCCTGATGCCTTTGACTTGGTCGTCTCGCCCGCGATCGGCGGGCTGGTGATCGGCCAGGAGGTGGCACGGCAGTTGAACAAGCCCTTCATGTTCACGGAGCGCAAGGATGGCATCATGCAACTGCGTCGGGGCTTCTCGATTCCGGACGGAGCCCGCGTCCTCGTTGTCGAGGATGTGATCACCACGGGAGGGTCTGTGCGGGAATGTATGCAGGTGATTCGGAAGCATGGCGGCATCCCGGTGCAGATCCTGGCCGTCGTTGACCGGGCTCCGGATCAGTCGGCACGCTTTGATGTGCCTTGTGCCACTGCGCTGGCCCTGAATGTCGAAACCTATGCACCGGAGGAATGCCCGCTTTGCCGGGAGGGAGTGCTGCCGGCCGTCAAGCCGGGCAGCCGCGGCAACGCATGAATCTACCCGAAGAGAACATGGGGCCTGCTCCGAACGACATGTTGCGTTGTTTTCCCTTTGGTGGCGTTGGTGAGTTCGGCAAGAACATGATGCTCTATGCCTGGGGCAAGGATGCGGTCATCGTCGATTGTGGCATGGGCTTTCCCGAACCGGGACAACATGGCGTCGATGTTGTGGTTCCGGATATCTCGGCCCTGCAAGAGATGGATCTTAAGCTACATGCGATCCTTCTGACGCATGGCCATGAGGATCATATCGGTGGCCTGCCATACCTATGGCCCGAATTGAAACTGCCCATCTATGGCACGCCGGTGACGCTCGCACTTGTTGAAGGCAAGCTCAGTGAGCAGGGCTTCAAGGCTGAACTGCGCCCCTATGGCGCTGAAGGCACGTCCATCGATGTCGGGCCATTCCAGGTTGAAGCCGTGCCTGTGACGCATTCCATCATGGATGCCTGTTCCCTGGCCATTCGCACACCGATCGGCATTATCGTGCATACTGGGGATTTTCGGTTTGATCCCGCACCGATTGATAACCGTCCCACGCCCATTCATCGCTTTGCCCAGATCGGTGATGAGGGCGTCGTACTGCTGGTGTCTGATTCCACGAATGCTACGCGGCCGGGCAGCGGTCCTTCGGAGCGCATTGTCGGACCGGCCTTGAGACAGGCCATCGCCGGCTGCCGAGGCAAGGTGGTGGTCACCACGTTTGCCTCGAACATGTTCCGCATTCAGCAGATCATCGATGCGGCCATCGAATGTGGGCGCAAAATCTCGGTGGCCGGCCGCAGCCTGGAGCGCAACATCGAAATCACGCGTGGGCTTAACCGCCTGCGCATTCCGGATGACACCTTGGTGCCCATCAAGCAGGCCAAGGACTTGCCTGCCCATGAATTGCTGATCATTGCCACAGGTTCGCAGGGCGAAAGCCGGGCCGCGTTGGCACGTCTGGCCCAGGATCGCTTCCCCGGCCTGCATCTGCAGGAGGGGGATCTGGTCATCTTTTCATCAAGTAATATTCCGGGCAACGAGCGCACCATTTCAAACCTTTACAACCATATTTATCGGCGCGGCGCGCGCATTCTGCATGCAGGTAAGGCACCCTTGCATGTTTCGGGCCATGCGCATGCCCATGAGCTGAAGATGATGATGCAGCTCGTTCGCCCGCGCTATTTTTATCCCGTGCATGGTGAATACCGCTATCTCATCGAGCACCGTGACCTGGCCGTGGCCAGCGGCATCCCCTTCGACCATTCGGTCATCGCCGAAAATGGTCAGAGCGTTGAGATCGATGGCGATGGCATCCGATTGGGCAAGTGCTTCCAGGCGGGCGCCGTGTTTGTCGACGGGGTCAGCCGTGATGAGATCGATGATCTTGTGTTGCGAGACCGACGCATTCTGGCCGAGGATGGCATGATCTCGGCCACGGTGCTGATCACGCAGTATGATGGCAAGCTGCTCGGGAAACCGCAGCTTGTGGCCCGTGGGGTGCTGAGTTCGGATGTCAGCGAGGAATTGCTGACCGAGATGTCGCGTGATCTGCAACAGGAACTGGAAAGTATGGATAAGGAAACGTTGGCCGATATCGATGCAGCCAAGGAAGAGGTGCGCTTGTTCGTACGTCGCTGGTGCAAGCGGAAAATTGGCAGGCGGCCGATGGTCCTGCCCGTGGTCGTGGAGGTGTAGTTGGAGATTCGTTCGCTTATTCGCGAATCCGTAGCGCTACTGGTGTTCGGTCTTGCCGCTGTCTTGATGCTGGCCCTGGGCAGTTTCAATGCCATGGACCCCTCGTTCAATCATGCCACGGCTGCAGAGCCCAGCAACCTGATCGGCATTGTTGGCGCTTATGTGTCAGATATGCTTTATCAATTGCTGGGCTGGGCCGCCTGGCTGCTGGCACTGTTGATCGTCGTGCTGTCCATCCGCGTGGCCAGGGGGCTCCGACCGCTCTGGGGCGCATGGACTTCATTGTTCTGGCTGCCGTTTGTGCTTGCGTTGTGCGGGTTGCTTGACGCCCACGCATCGGATCTGGGCTCGCTGCCTGCCGGTGCTGGCGGCATCATCGGTGAAACGATCAATGACATCCTGGCCGATGGCATGCACAACCTAGGACGCGACGTCGTGTTGCTTACGCTGGCGCTGAGCAGTTTTGTGGCGGCCGCGCAGATTTCCCTTCTGCGCCTGATCATGGGTGTAGGCAGCTGGTTTGCCCTGGGCTTTTCCTGGCTTGACGGCCTGGCGCACCGGGTCAGATCCCGGGCCAGCCATCGCAAGGAACGTCTTGAGGGACGTGAAAAACGCAAACAGCAACGTAAAAAAAAGCAGCCCGGGACGCGTGTCGAACCCGAGGTCGCCGTTGCTTCGCCCGCCAAGGTCAAGGTTTCGGCCAGGGCCCGCATGCAGCAGCAGGCCGAGCTTGCGTTCAATGAACCCGCAGCGAGCGGTTTCAAGCTGCCCTCGCTACGTCTGTTCGATCAGGGGAAAAGCTCCCGTCGTCAGCACGATGAGGCTGCGCTGCAGGCCATGGCCCGCCTGCTGGAAAAGAAACTTCTCGACTATCGCGTCGAAGGCAAGGTTGTTGCCGTCCAGCCAGGTCCGGTTGTGACGCAATTTGAGCTGGAACCCGCGCCCGGAACGAAAGTCAGCCGGATCATAGCCTTGCAGGAGGATCTGGCGCGGGCCATGGCCGCCGTCAGCGTGCGCGTGGCGGGGAACATTCCGGGCAAGAGCGTAATCGGTATCGAGATTCCGAATGAGCAGCGGGAAACCGTACACCTTCATGAGGTGCTGGCCAGTGATGCGTTTTCGAACGGGAAGCATATCCTGCCGCTCGGACTGGGTGTTGATATCGCCGGTCATCCTGTCGTGGCTGACTTGGCCAAGATGCCGCATCTGCTCGTGGCCGGGACGACGGGCTCGGGCAAGTCGGTTGCGATTAATGCGATGATCTGTTCCATGCTGATGACCCATGCCCCTGGCGATCTTCGGCTCATCCTGGTCGACCCCAAGATGCTGGAGCTATCGGTCTACGATGACATACCGCATCTGCTTGTGCCGGTGGTGACCAATCCTCACAAGGCAGCCAAGGCACTTGCTTGGGCCGTGTACGAGATGGAACGTCGCTACCGCCTGATGAGCGAGGCCAGGGTGCGGAACATTGCTGGTTACAACAAGGCTGTGCAGCAGGCGGAACAGGCTGAGCGTCTGCCGTACATTGTCATCGTCATCGATGAACTGGCGGATCTGATGATGGTCGCAGGCAAGGAAGTAGAGCAATCGATCTGCCGGCTGGCACAGAAGGCCAGGGCGGCTGGCATCCATCTCATCCTTGCAACCCAACGGCCAAGCGTGGATGTGATCACGGGGCTGATCAAGGCGAACCTGCCCAGTCGCATCGCCTTCCAGGTTTCTTCCAAGATCGATTCGCGAACGATTCTCGATCAGATGGGTGCCGAGCAACTGCTGGGCCAGGGCGACAGCCTGTTTCTCAATGGAGGCAGGGATCTGATGCGCGTGCACGGGGCATTCGTGTCGGATGCCGAGGTGCTGGCGCTTGTCGAGCATCTCAAGGAACAGGGTGAGCCGGAGTACCGCGAAGAGGTCTTCGAGCCGCCGTCGGCCGAGAGCGGCGCAGGAGGGGAAGGCGCGGACGAGCGGGATGAGAAATACGATGAGGCTGCAGCTCTGGTTATTGAAAAGGGGCAATGCTCGGTATCCATGGTCCAGCGGTATTTGCGTATCGGATACAATCGCGCCAGCAGAATCGTTGAACAGATGGAGCGCGATGGCCTGGTCACGCCGCCAGGCTCGGGCGGCCTACGCAAGGTGCTGGCCCGCTCCGAGAAGGATGGTGGAGGAGTCATCGAATGAGACGGCTCGTCCTGATCCTTATGCTGCAGATGTTTGTTTCGACGCCGTCCTGGGGGATGTCGGCCAGGGATATGCTGCTGCAAGCCGTGCATGCATTTTCCGAGACTCGTGGTTTTTCATGCACGTTTCAGCAGCAGATCTTGTTTAGCGAAGGTGGCGGGCAGCGCTATGTGGGCAGCATCGACGTGCTTCGGCCCGGCCGTTTCCGCTGGGAGTACCGCAAACCTTACATCCAGCTTTATGTGGGTGATGGCAAGGCCATCTGGCATTACGAGCCCGATCTGATGCAGGTTCAGCGCCTTGATGAACTTGATGCCGTGGATCCGGTTGTCATGTCCTTGTTGGATGGGCGCCTGGACGAGCGGGATTTGGTCCTGATCGATCATGAAGCCACGAAGCTCGGCCATCGATACAAGGTACGCCTAGGTAAGGCTACGCCGGTCTGGCTGGAATTTGATGCGCAGCAACACCTGCTTGCAGTCGAGACGAAGGATGCGCTGGGTCATCGCAACAGAATCGAGTTTTTTGGCTGTTCGCTGCAGACGCCGCCGACACAGAGGTTCCGTTTCAGTGTGCCTGAGGGAGTGGATGTCGTGGATGTGCGGGCAAACAATAAGTATGAGGAGAAGGCACCATGAAATTCAAGCGATTGATGGCAACCCTGACCTGCATCATCAGCATGCCCTGTTATGCCCTGGCCTCGGGTTTTATGCAACAGGAATTGGCGGCCTCGGCCACGGGTGTGGCTAATGCCTTTGTAGCCACGGCCGATGATGCTGCGGCTGCGTTGATCAATCCGGCCGGCCAGGCTTGGCAGGACGGGCTGCAGCTTTCCGCCGGATACCTGGTCGATTATCGTGATTCGTCCGTCAAGTTGCCTGCAGGTATTGCGCCCAACACTGGCTCTGAGCCGAACCTTTTTGCCTTTGCGCTCGGCTGGATGCCGCATGATGGCCGTCTTGGCGCCACGGTGGCCTATGCACCGGCATATCACTTGCAGAACGACTGGGGTCGTTTCTTCGGCACAAAAGCAGGCAGCACCTCGCTGTTCATTGACCGTTTAAGCATCGATGCGGTGTACCGCGTTTCCACGACGATGTCCGTGGCTATCGGCGGAGATGCCTATGTCACGAACATGTCCCTGTATGAGGCGGGAGCGGTTTTCCATGACCGGGATTACTCGACGTTCGGTGGACACGCATCCCTGCTGTGGAAGTTTGCTCCGCAATGGTCGTTTGGCCTGATGGCCCGCAGTGGTGCAAAGGTCAAGCTGAGCAGCGGCACGGCAAGAATGGGACTCCGCTTGCCCGAACAGGTGCAGTTCGGGCTGAGCTATCTGCTGGCCGATGCTTGGCGTGTGGAGGCTGACGCGCTCTGGTCGCGCTGGTCTGCGTTCAGAGACATGAGTGTGGTCAGTGGTGGTGTTGTCACCATGGCCCATCCGTTGAACCTGCGTGACACACTCGGGGGCATGCTTGGCTTGACCTGGACCCTGCGCGAGAACACGCAGATCCGCATCGGTTATGCCTTTGACCCGGGCGCAAGCCGCAGCATCGGCTTCGATCCGATTGTGGCCGATCAGGACGGTCACCGCCTGGCCATCGGCGTGGGTGGCAATGCCTTCGGCATGCACCTGGACTTGGCCTATGATTATACCTTTTATGCGGACAAGAAGGTTGTCGGTGTCTATGCCGGCACCTACCGCGATCGTCGGCAGACCATCGCATTGACCGTATCCAGGCTCTTCTGACGGTTCGGTGTCTTGACGGGAAGACAGGCATCGCTGTTGACCGATGGCGCATGGAAGGCCCCGCTGGCCCACCGCATGCGGCCGGCCAGCCTTGATGAAGTCATCGGCCAACCGGAACTGACCGAGGAGCATTCATGGTTTGCGTCCATGTTACGCGATGGTCGCGCGACATCGTGCATCTTCTGGGGGCCGCCGGGTGTCGGCAAGACCACACTGGCTGTGCTGATGGCCAAGGCAGCCGGCTTGCCCTTTGCCCAGCTTTCGGCCGTCTCGGCCGGCAAGCGCGAAGTCCAGGAGATCATCGACCGGGCCAAGGCGGAAAACAGAACATGGCTGCTGTTTCTCGATGAAATCCACCGTTTCAACAAGGCTCAGCAGGATGTGCTGCTGCCTTACATCGAGGATGGCACCATCGTGCTGGTCGGGGCAACGACGGAAAACCCTTCCTTTTCGCTGAATGATGCGCTGCTCTCCCGCTGCCGGCTTGTGGTGCTCAAACCGCTGGATGTCGAGGCCCTGCATGCGATCCTGCGTCGCGCATGCGATGCGCTGGAACGCGAGCATCCCGGTTTTTCCGTTGATGATGCGGCCTTGCGGGTGCTTGCGGACATGGCTCATGGCGATGCCCGCTATGCGATCAACCAGTTGGAAGCCCTGTTTGAGGCCGGGTCCGGGCACTCATGGACGGAGGAGGATATCAGGCCGTGGCTGATGAAGCGCGCTGCCCGCTATGATCGAGACGGGGATGCCCATTACGATTTGATTTCAGCCCTGCACAAGTGTATTCGCGATTCGGATGCCGATGCCGCCTGTTACTGGCTGGCCAGGATGCTGGAGGCAGGTGAGGAACCGCTGTATATCGCACGCAGGCTGATTCGCATGGCTACCGAGGATATTGGCCTTGCCGATCCGAAGGCCCTGGCCTTGGCCCTTGATGCGCATCGCATGTATGAGATTCTGGGTTCGCCCGAAGGGGAGCAGGGATTGTTTGAAACAGCGATCTACCTGGCACTGGCTCCGAAGAGCAACGCTGTGTACATGGCCGAGAAGGCTGCCCGCAGGCTGGCTGTAAAGACCGGTCATCTGGGCGTACCGATGCATCTGCGCAATGCTCCGACGCGGATGATGAAGGAATTGGGATATGGCCGTGGTTATCAGTATGCCCATGACGACAAGGATGCCGTTGTCGTTCAGCGCCATTTCCCGGAGGGCCTGGATCCTTCCTCACCTCTGTACAGGCCCAGCTCCCGCGGCCTGGAGCGGACCCTGAACGAACGGTTGCAATGGCTTGAGGCCAGGCGAAAGGAGCGGCAGGGCTGATGCTTGCCCAGATGCTTGCTGTGGCTGCCGGCGGGGCGCTGGGGGCGGTCATGCGCTGGGGCGTAGCCTCGACCGTGCAGCGCCTGACTGGTGGTGCCTTTCCATGGGGGACGTTCGCGGTCAATGCCCTGGGGAGTCTGCTGCTGGGTTTCCTGTTCGTCTGGTTCATTGAGCGTTCGGCTGTCGGCGAATGGATGCGTCTGGCCCTGACCGTGGGCTTTCTGGGGGCCTTTACGACATTCTCAACCTATTCCCTGGAATCCGTCCGCCTGATCCAGGAGGGCGCGCTGGCCATGGCTCTGGCCAATGTGCTGGGGCAGGTGCTTGTCTGCCTGAGCCTTACCTGGCTCGGAGTTCAGCTCGCCCGGACGCTCTAGGATCTGTTAGACCGAATCCTGCAGGGACTGACTGTCGCTTTGCTGGCTTTCCCCGTAAAAGGCAATACGGTTGCGGCCGGCTCTCTTGGCTTCATACATGGCTGCATCGGCGCGCCGGATCAACTGTTCGGTATTCGTGCTATCGCGTGGAAAGCGCGCAACGCCGACAGATGCTCCAATCCTGAAACGCTGTTCGCGGAATTCAATGGGTTTCCTGATTTCACGCATCAGCTTTTCTGCAACCTGCTGAATATCATTTCTATTGTCCGTATCCGCCAGCAGAACGATGAACTCATCACCACCGAAACGGCTGGCGGTATCGATACGACGGAGATTGCGCCGCAGGCGTCCGCCGATGGCTTCCAGCACCCGGTCGCCGGCTTCATGCCCGTGTTCGTCATTGATTTTCTTGAATCCGTCAAGATCGATGAACAGCAGTGTAAAGGGGGTGCGTCGCCGCTTGCACAGGGCTTCAGCAAACTCCAAACGTTCCTTGAGCAGCGCCCTGTTGGGCAAGCCGGTCAACTTGTCGTAATGGGCGAGGAATTCCAGTTCATTCTGCATCTCCCAACGCTCGATGGCCATGCCGGTTACATTGGCCAGGGCCTTGAGGACACTAAGTTCCTCCTCATCCGGTTCGCGTACTTCCCGGAAATAGACTGCGAATGTGCCCAGAACCCGTCCGTCACGTCCATGAATCGGGGTGGACCAGCACGCTTTTAGGCCAAATTGACGAATGACTTGTTCGCTATAGTCCTGCCACAGGGGATCTGTTGCGATGTCGCTGACAATGACGGTTTCATTACGATAGGCAGCCGTGCCGCATGATCCGGCCTGCGGCCCGATCTGGAGTCCTTCGACGGCCTCGTTGTAGGTCTTTGGCAGATTGGGCGCAGATGCGACATGCAGGGTGTGGGTGTCCTCATCGAGTGTCAAAATCGAACTGATTGAACCGGGAAGCAGATCCTCAATAGCGTGGTTAAGCTCCTCCAGCACAACATCCCTGGGCGTATCGCACAGCACCTGTTCAAGAATTCTGTTTTCCTCATCAACGACCTGTGCATGGAACTTATGTTTGCTGTTTTCACGCTGCAGGGAATCGACCAGTTCGGCGTTTTCCGTGCGCAGCTTCAGGATCGTGTGAAATTCCTCGGTAAATTTCAGGCTCAGCATGGCCAGACCGAGGCAGTAACCCATGATCATCAGCGATGCAATCGCATGAATGCGGTCGGCTTCGAGCAGGTACAGGATGGCAGCTGGAAGCAGAGCCATGCCCATGAAGGCCACGAAGGCCAGGGAGACAGGAGCCATGGATCTTGCGGCGAAAAAAACCACTCCACCGACGCAAAACAGCAGCAGAACTTGAAGATTCCAGTCTGTGGGCATCAGCCAGGTGCCGCACAGGCCCCATGCCGAGCCGCCCAGCGCGGCTGTGAAAACAAAATATGCCTGCCAAGTCTTCACATCGGGGCGGTCTTGTTTCTGGAAGCGCAGCAGAAAGATATAACGAATGATGCTGATCATCAGGAAATAAACGAACCAGAGTAAAATACGTTCATGCTCGACAAATGGCCACAGACCGATGACCAAAAGGGATGCAGGAATCAAGCCGATGACAAGGCTGATGCGAAGATCGCTGAAGGCAAGGCGCAGTGATTCCAGAGCCAGGGTCTCC
>RFGS01000058.1 GCA_003695905.1 Zetaproteobacteria bacterium
ACTTCTGCAGCCAGTTGTTCGGCATGGGCACGGAAATCCCCGGCATGCGCTGGATCGAGAACAGCCAGCTTCTTGGCCAAAGCCCTTGCCAGGCGCACGCCATTCTCCGGATCAAGCCACCAATGCGGATTGCCTTCGGGATGGATGTCTCCAAGTTCCCGGCTGATTTTTCCCCGGGGCTTGCCCAGCACGCGCGGGATGATCATCGAACCATCGATATAACCGGCAGTGTTCGGGCGAATGCGCATATTGCGCGAGGCCTCCAACAGCGGCGGCAGCCATCCCACTTCCAGACCCAGACCCGCGGCGACCAGAAGATCCGCATCGGCAAGATGACGGGCCAGTGTTGGCTTGGGAGGCACGAAATGCGGATCCTGGCCGACATGGGCAAGCACCCTGACGTCGGCATATGCGCCCGCGACTCCTTCGGCGATCTGGCCAAGGGCGGGCAGCGTGGCCACGATCTTCACAGCGGCCGCCGTATGTGGCTGCAAAAGCAACAGCAGGGAAAAGAGCAGCAGGCTGGATAGATATCTCATTGCAAATTCTCCTTAATAGGGATGTGCAGGGTGGGGGCCAATGGCGACCACCCAACGCAGAAACAGCTCGTTGGCCTTGCTGTCGGGTGCAAGTCCAAGCTGGGCCGCGGTTTGAGCCAGGGCATGGCGGGTGTGCTTGTACTGGAGCGTCAGACTCTGGAATTCGCTGATCTTCCAGGCCCCGCCGCCTGAATAGGCGGTCTCCACCTTTAGTCCGGTCATGCGCGAATAATCATAGCGGCCAAAGACCAGCCAGTGGCGTGAGAAGTCGTACTCGCCGAGCAGGTAGGCGCCATCCGTGAGGCTGCGAGTCACCCCTAGATGGATACGGCTGCGGTTCCATTCGCCCTCCAGTGACCAGCCACGGTGATCGAACCCCACCTGCTTGAGGGCCAGGTGCCCCCCGAAAATCTCGCTGCGGCTGCCTGCCGCGATGCCATTGCGACCCGACACATAGCTGGCGCCCAATTCCAGCGTGGACGTATCCGATAGATCCCACATCCCGCTCCATCGTCCGATGCCGGCATAACGGTAGGCGCCGGTTGGATCGAATGCCACATCGTTGGAGGTGCGAAAGAATCCGACAGTCAGTTGATGGACTGAATCGCCCAGGTAGAAGGGACGATCCAGGAACACGCCTTCTCCGATAAATTTTTCCGGACCAAAGAGATTGACCAACCCGTTGGGCGTGTCGGCATAGACAAGTGCATGCGGATGCACCTCATTGGCCCGTCCCAGCGGAATGAACTTGCGACCGGCTCGCAGACGGAGGGCGGCTGGCAATTGAACGGTCAGAAAGCCCTCCTCGACGGACATGCCGCCGTTGGCCGCCGTGACGGTCACATCCAGCCGGGTATGCGGATCGACAGCCGCTCCGAACACAAATTCGGCTTCGGACAGCGGCAGAAAGCTGGAGGTGTTGACGCCGTTGCCGCCGCGCAGCATGGAGCCGGCAAAGGTGCCGATCACCGAGATAGAGGGGTTGCCGGTGTTTTCTGCCGTGGTGACGCCCGGTGTGGATGGAGCAGGCACTGCCTCCTGGTCAACGGCCGCAGTCGATCGCTCAGCAGGCGCTGCAGATGGGACAGCCGCCGCTTCAGGCTGCGCTGCTTCAGAGGCCGCCTGTTCGGCCTGCTGGCGTTTCTCCAGTTCTTCAACGCGTTGCATCAGCAACTTGATCTGCTGCTTGATGGCTTCAATGTCTGATGATGTGTCGGCAGCACTGGCAGGCGCAGCCAACATGAGCAGGCATGGCAGCAGCCATGCCCATCTTGTTCTACCCATCACATACTCCTGATCGGCGGCCAAGATCATCGGCCGCGCGCGTGATTGAAAATGAATCGGAATAGCTGGAGAAAAATCAGGCGAGGGGTGGGGCGCGGATGCGCAGGCGACGGATGCAGGCAATGGGGGCATCGCTTTGACCGCATGCGGGCTCGAGGTATGTTGCAAACTGCAGGGGATTTGCTCCAACCAGTTGAGGCACAAAGCCGTGGGAGGTCGAATCCTCGAGCGAACAGATGCTGCAGGTCTTGATATTGTGCATGCCGGGCTGATGCTGATGCACATCGACGGCGGCCCAGATGGCACCGAGCATGGCCAGCAAGGCGATGGCAAAGCGAATGTTTGAACGTTGTTTCAGCAGCCTGGGCATGGCTGCGATTCTGACTGCCGACTGCCAACTGGTAAACCATTGGCGTGCCTCAGACTCTTGATATTTACTTTGTTTAGTCATTTTGGTTGACCAGGGTTCGTTGACGACCTGCGAAGCCCTGCTTCAATTTGCATAAGCACATAAAGGGGCCATGCGGCTCCCGAGCCCTGCGCGGCTCTTCCGGGGTCGGTCAGTTTCACGCCCCGGATGCATCAACAGCAGCAAACCTGTCAACAAAGGAGGAAGAAATCTTGAGAAAATCATGCTTATTGCCGGTTATCATGGGCTTCCTATTTATCCTGGGCTTCACGTCCATGGACGCTGCGGCGGCAGCACTGAAGATGCTCGGGGCACCAAAGCTGTCCAATCAGGCCACCATCACGGCCGTGGCTGCCGATCCCGCAAAGACGAGCACCCTTTATGTCACGGTGAACTCCACGGGCCGGGATGGCGGCCTTTATCGCTCACTCAACGGCGGAAAAGCCTGGAAAAGGATGCGCAGAGGCAACTTCGACTCGCTGGTGATAGAACCAGGCGGGGCCATCGCCATCGTTGACAGCAGCCGGGAACTCGTGCTGAGAAGCACGAACAAGGGTCTCTCCTGGAAGGACGTCACACCGCCGGGCAGAGGCGTGCCATCTACGTTTACAGTTACTCATGGGCACCTGAGGATGTCCGCTGGCCAGTGCATCCTGATCCTGTCCAATCTCCTGGCGACCGAGCAGGTCTATCAGGGCAATGGTGGCTGCGTGAAGTTCACAGCCATTCCAGGCATTGTCACAGAAGTCCAGGATTTCGCGATTGATCCCAATAATCCGCTGAACATGGTTGCCTCTCTGACATATATCGGCCTGCGTTACTCCACGGACGGCGGCCTCAACTTTGCACGCGCAACCCAACCCGGCATCCTGAAAACATATGGCGACGTCCAGTTTGATCCCAATGTGGCTGGCAAGGTTTATGCGGACGCCCGGCTTGTCTCGCTGGACTCGGGCCTTTCATGGAAAACGGGCAAGTCGCCGTTTCCGCGCCCAGCCAAGCGCGTTTGGTTCGGTGATCAGAACCCGAAAATCGCCTTTGCCCTGGGCAGGAACTCCCTGTTTGTGACGCAGGACATCACCGCCGCCCCGCGAAGCTGGAGCAGGCAACGGCTTCCAAAGGGCGTGAGGCTGTCAGAGGGGAGCATTGCCAAGAACACGCTCTATTTAACCGATGGCCGTTCCATTTATGCCTTTTCGGCCAAGAAGGCAGGCGGCGGCAAAGGTAAACAGCTTGTGCTCAGGGGCGTAGCAAGACCGGGCAAGGTGCTGCTGAAATGGAACAGGATACAGGGCGCCACGAAATATGTCGTCAGCCGCAAACAGGCTGCAGCAGGCGCAACAACGGTCATTTCAAGAACACAGGCGACCCGGGCCATCGACCGACGTGTGCGGGCCGGCACAAGCTATGTGTACACGGTCACAGCCTACAAGGGAACGACGAAGCTTGCGCAATCAAAGCCTGTGAAACTGCGCGCAAGATAACTCAGGGCAAGCGCGCCATCTTGCA